>JAMFSL010000351.1 GCA_026225275.1 Puia dinghuensis | reverse complement strand
GTGCAAGGTAAGAAAGTTACCGGATACTCTTGACCTGGAGGTTAAAGGTCATCAGCTGCCCATCCCTGCTGATGATAACCTTGAGTTTGTCGCCGGTCTGCTGCAGAAGGTTTTTGTATACCTGCATATTGCCGTTGAAGCTATTGTTGATAGCCAAAAGGATATCATCCACCCGGATACCGGCCTTGTCGGCTGGTGAGCCATCCATGACATCCCCTACCCGGATCACGCTGCCTTCCTTGTAAATGCTCATTCCGGTATAGGAATAGTCGAATTGATCGTGGTAATGGGAGTTGGGCGTCAGGCAAAAGACCCGTCGGTCGTAGTTCAGGATGACATTAAACCGGCGGAGGATATCATTCCCGATGAGCCCGCACAGATTGGGGTAGGCAGTGACATTATAAAGATCATCGAAGAGATAGACAGGCACTTTATGAAACCGGAATGGCCCAAGCTTCAACTCATTGATGGTCGTCAGCCGCATGGTGGCCTTTCCGCCCAGCCCCTGCGCCTGGGTCAGGTAAAACTTCTTCTTTCTGCTCATCTGGCTGCTGTCACTGATAAAATCGTTGGAAAACAAAGCGCATAGCCCGGCCCCGGTATCAAAAAAATACCGGGCTGCGATCTTTCTGGCGTCGTCAGTCTCTGTGTAAATAATAGGTAGACTTGCGATCACGGGCCGCAGATGGTAACTTCCTCTGGGATAACGAAAGGAGCCCTGAGAATAGACCGAGACCCGGAGGCTGTCATAATTGATCTCGATAATGTAACGGGATAAAAAGCTATACCCGATGATCCCATCTATCTTTTCCCCATATACACTGGTGAGGATATCATAGTCGCTCACATGAAAGTTCAGGCTGTCTACTTTCAGTCCGGGCAGATGGAGCGACTGGTTATACAGGAATTTTACCTGGCGGACCCCGGCAATCCCGAGTATCGTTTTGTCAGAAGGTACCGGATGCAGCCCCAGCCGGACGCAGGTGCCTGAATCCAGGGAAATTCCCCCGCTGCCGGTGTCCAACACAAAATTAAGCGTATCCGGAAAATCTCCCAGCCGTCCCCTGACGATCATGACCCCGCCGGTGAAAAGGATAACCGGAAAAGTAGTGATCAATTTGGCCGGCGGTTGAACAAAGGTCTCCTGTGCATACAGCGTTCCGGAGTTCACATTAAAAAAGAGAATAGCCGGCAACAGGAAAATGCGGCTAGCGATACTTCGGCACCCGAAGGCTTGCCGCAGGCGATGCCGATGCAGCCAATAGGGCAGGTAAAATGGTTTGTTTTGGTTTAACATGAACAAGCATTCAGGCAATTAAATATATCATCTATTTATTAAGAATACAAACATTCAACGGATATCTTTGATCCGTACCTTTGTTTACAGATTTTCTTAAACGGATGGCTATGACTTTATCTGGATTATACGATAAGACACTGAAACGGGCGTTTCTGGACAAGGAAGAAGGAATATTTCTTTTTGAACATGCCCCGCTGACCGAACTCATGCAGGTGGCCAACGAAATGCGGAAGATGCAGGTGCCGCACGGTAAAGTGACCTGGCAGATTGACCGCAATGTCAATACGACCAATGTCTGTATCGCCAATTGTAAATTCTGTAATTTCTATCGCATTCCGGGTCATGCCGACGCCTATATCACCGATATCGATACTTTTAAAAGAAAGATAGAAGAAACCTTTCGCTGGGGCGGCGACCAGCTGCTGCTGCAGGGGGGCCACCATCCCGAACTGGGGCTGAGCTTCTATACCAACCTGTTTAGGCAAATCAAGCAGCTATATCCCACCCTGAAATTGCACACACTCGGCCCACCCGAGGTGGCCCATATCAGCAAGCTGGAAAAGATGAGTCACCGCGAAGTGTTGACCGAGCTGAAGGCAGCAGGCATGGATTCTCTGCCAGGCGCAGGTGCAGAGATCCTCGTCGACCGGGTACGCCGCCTGATCAGCAAGGGAAAATGCGGGTCCCAGGAATGGCTGGATATCATGTACGAAGCCCACCAATTACACATCACAAGCTCTGCCACGATGATGTTCGGACACGTAGAAACCCTGGCCGAACGGATGGAGCATCTGATCCGCATCCGGGAAGTACAGGCAAAAAAACCTGACGGCGCCAAAGGTTTCCTGGCCTTTATCCCCTGGACCTTCCAGGACGTAGATACTCTCCTGACCCGCATCCGGGGCGTACATAACCTGACGACGCCGGAGGAATACATCCGGATGATCGCTATCAGCCGGATCATGCTGCCTAACGTGAAGAATATCCAGGCCAGCTGGCTGACGGTCGGCAAACAGACGGCCCAGCTCTGCCTCCATGCCGGCGCCAATGATTTTGGCAGTATCATGCTGGAAGAGAATGTCGTCAGTGCTGCCGGCGCCCCCCACCGTTTCACCGCCCGGGGCATTCAGGCGGCCATCCGCGAAGCCGGCTTCGAACCCCAGCTCCGCAATCAGCAATATGAGTGGCGGGATCTGCCCGCCAGTATGGAAGAACAGGTCATAACGTATTAAAGCTCAAATACGTAAGTATTTACCCTGGTTTTTTTATAGTTACGGAAACTTAATGATCCAATTTTACGTTCCTATAGGAAGACCCTTTAATACCAATGAAAAGCCCGTTTCGCAAGTTGATTCGCATATCGGTAGTTCTGTTCGTATTGGTCCTGCTTGTCAATTTCTTCGGATATTATTTTAACCACATAAAATCCCTGGAAAACAAGGAGTTGATCGAAGCGATCCATCGTTCAGGCCGCCTGCAAACGCTCAGCCAGCGCATTGCCAAAGAGGCTATTCTCCTTCTGGACCACCCCGAACAAAACCCAAAAGGCGCTCTTAGCGATACACTGACAAAACTGACGGATGCCTTCGAGACCAACCAGCAGCTATTGCAGCAGCAGACCGGTGCCACCCCCTCTCCCGTCCCGCAAAAGATCTTCCAGATCAAGCTGTTACTCTCTACCGCCCAACCTTATTTCGAGTCGATTACTGCCATTGCCCGCGAATTAGCCCAATCTGACTCGGCCACCCGGGCACTCAATAAACCACTTTATCTCCGCGATCTTCTCTCGAATGAGACCAGATACAATACCTTACTGGAGGATGTCAATACCAATTTTTCGGAGATTGTCAATGAAAAGAGCAGCGAAGTAGCCACCATCGATACCGGCAAGTTCATCTCGCTGATCGCCGCCATTATCGGCCTGATCATCCTCGTGCTGGAACCGGCCTTTAAAAAGGGGGAGAAGAACTACAAGGAGCTGCAAAAAGCACGAAATGAGCTGTTGAACGAAAAAAAATTCCTGGCGTCCATCCTGCAGTCCCAGACAAACTACGTGATCCGGATCAACCGGTCGGGGCATTATACCTATGCCAATCCTGCCTTCCTGAATACCTTTGGCTATTCAGAACAGGAGATCCAGCATGTCCTTTTTTATACGACCATTTTTCCCAAAGATCTCGCCCGCTGTCAGCATGTCGCCAACGAGTGTTGGAATAATCCCGGAAAAGTCGCCCGCCTCACCATCCGCAAGCCGATCGGCCACACCCGGGAGTTCCTCTGGACGGAATGGGAATTTCTCGCCCTTCTGGGAGAAGGCGGTCAGGTCACCGAAATCCAGGGTATCGGGTTGAATGTATCTGAAAAGTTGCAGATGGAACAGGGCAAGGAAGAGGCGATCCGAACACTATCCTATGCCATGACCTATGCCAAGATGGGTTCCTGGAAGCTCGACTTCGTCAGCAGTGAACTCTTCCTCAGCAAGGAATTCAAAGCCCTGCTGGCCATGGATGAAGAAGATTCTGATAAAATTCCTTTGGAAAACTTCCTGCACCTGTATGTTGTACCGGAAGATTTCAGTCAGGTGGCGGAAGAACTGGCCAAGGCGATCCAGAACAAAGACACAACAGGTTACGAATGCTTCTTCTCCTGCCGGATCATTACCAAACAGGGCTGGATGCGGTACCTGTCCGTAAAGGGCAAAATGCTGGACGAACAGATGGAATTCGGAATCGCCCAGGACGTCACCTTCCAGAAAGAGGCGGAGAATGCCCTTCTTAACAGCGAACAGAAATTCCGGCTGCTGGCCGAAAACTCAGAGGATATCATCAGCGTACATGCCATCGACGGTACTATCTGGTATCTCTCCCCTTCCGTAACGACCGTTCTGGGTTACGATGTGGATGAAGTTATCGGCAGGTCAATCGAACAATATGTCCACCCCGACGACAGGAGTAAGTTCCTGCGCGCAGATAAACTACCGGTATTCACGGAGAAACCCGGCCACCATCAGCATGCGGCCCGTAAAAAACGCCGCATCCGTCCGGATCATCCCGTTCCTATCCCTGACGAAAGCATTATTGTCCGATACCGTATCCTTCACAAGAGCGGCACCTACATCTGGCTCGAAAGCATCATCAAGCCTATTGTGGACGAAGAACAGCTGGTCAAGCTCATCTGTACCTCGCGTAACATCACCGACCAGAAGATCGCACAGGATAAACTGAAGAAAAAAGACCACTTGTTGCACGCTGTCGCTCAGGCTACCCACTCCCTGCTGGTTAACACCGACCTGAACCAGGCCATCATGGAATCGATACAGGTGCTGGGCAGCACGGCGCTGGTCAGCCGGGTCTTTTTGTTCCAGAATCATTTCGATAACGAAACGCGACGCTGGCTGACGACAGAGATCAACGAATGGACGGAAAAACAGTCCGACAATCGGGTGACCAATCCCGTCGTTCACAATATCCCGTTCGAAAATATTGTAAAGATCGTCGAGCCCCTGCAGAACAGACATCCTTTCGTCAGCTACAAGAGCACCGAAGAAGACCCGCAGCTGCGCAATATCTATGACAAGACGGCCGTCATGTCCTCCGTCGCTCTGCCGATTTTCCTCAATGACGACTCCTTCTGGGGATTCGTAGGATTCGATGAACTGAAGGAAGAACGGCGCTGGTCGGAAGCCGAATTCTCCATCCTCCGGAGCTATGCGTCATCTCTGGCAGCCGCCATCGAACGTAAGCAGATCGAAGTCCAGCTGGTGCAGGCCAAGGAACTGGCGGAATCTGCCAGCCATGCCAAGAGCGAATTCATGGCCAACATGAGCCATGAGCTTCGCACGCCGATGAACGGTATCATCGGGTTCACCGACCTGGTACTGACCACCGAACTCCAAAAGGCGCAACGCGACTACCTGCAGAATGTCAAGCGGTCGGCATACGGTCTGCTGGAGATTATCAACGATATCCTCGACTTCTCTAAGATCGAGGCCGGCAAGCTGCTGATCGATCATACCCTGTTCAAGCTGGACGAGCTGATCGAAGAGACGATCGATATGCTCACCATCAAGGCCTTCGAGAAAAAGCTGGAAATGCTCTACAGCGTGGATCCCTCCATCCCCTCGCAATTCCTGGGCGATCCCGTCCGTATCAGGCAGATCGTCGTCAACCTTCTGGGTAATGCCATCAAATTCACCAGCGAAGGGGAGATCATCGTCTCTATCCGGAAAAGCGATGCTATCTATCAAAACGAAGGCAAATCCTTTGTCCGCCTGGCCATTGAGGTGAGAGACACCGGCATCGGCATCCGTAAAGAAAAGCTGCAGAAAATATTCGAAAGTTTCACCCAGGCCGATACTTCTACCACCCGCAAATACGGCGGAACGGGATTGGGGCTCACGATCTCCAAAAGCCTGGCCGAACTGATGGGAGGATACCTGACGGTAGAAAGCGAACCTAGCAAAGGCAGCTCCTTCACCCTACATCTCTTACTGGAAGTCGTCAACGAACAGCGGGAAGTCCAGCTGCCGAAAAAAGCGTTGCTTAAGAAGGTATTGATCGTCGATGACAACCTCAGCAACCTGCGTCTGGTGGAAGAGATCTTCGCACACTTCCATATCCCGGCAGAGGTGGCCTCTTCCGGAGCGATCGCCATGACTAAGGTAATAGAGGCCCGGCAGAAAAAAGATCCCTTCAGCCTCATCATTACCGATTATCAGATGCCCGGAATGGATGGCATCACCCTCGTCAAGGAAATAAAGAAGGCCTCTCCCGGCAGCCACCAGCCGTTCATCCTTATGCTCTCTTCCCTCGAAAAGAATATATATCAGCATGAGGCGGTCAAGGCAGGCATTGGCAAATTCCTTTCGAAGCCGGTCAAGATGCATGAACTGCACGCCGTGCTGCTGTCTCTCTTTGAAAGGAACGGACAGAGTGACGGAGCCCTTCTCAAACTGCCGGTTAATTCCATGGAGAAGATCTCCGAACCGACCAGCATTATGGTGGCCGATGATGACCCGATCAATATGTTATTGATCTCCGAAGTGCTGCGGCGTATGGGATTCGAAGTGATCCAGGTGAACAACGGAAAAGAGGCGCTCGAAAGGCTGCCCCATTGCGAACCCGTCATGATCTTTATGGACGTCAACATGCCGGAGATGGATGGCTATACTACTACCCGGCATATTCGCCAGATGCCCGAGCCTTATTGCAATCTGCCCATTATAGCCCTGACGGCCGACGCCATGAAAGGAGACCGCGAAAAGTGTCTCGAAGCAGGGATGAACAGATACATTTCCAAGCCATTCCGGCTCGAAGAGATCGATGGAGTGCTGAGAGATTATACGTTAATGGTGTAGGCGTTGCCTACCACCCTTTGCACAGAGCTTCCGCTTCTAGGATCGACCGTTCCCTCGAACGGTCTCTTAGTGTAGTCTTCTTTAATTGGCTGTGAGTTCGCCCCGGGATACTTCTGCATGCCCCCGCACGGAGCTGTCGCTTCTAGGTTCGGACGCTCTCGCGTCCTCTTCCGGGTCCTTGTCTTCCACGCAGAGCAGGATCTTCCAGCCATTATCCTCCTCCCGGAGAGCCAGCTCGACTTTTAATTTTTTCATCTCCCCGACACCGGGCAGTAATGAAAAGACGATGCTGGTGGATTTTTTATCTTCGGCAGGTGTTTCGTACTGACCACTTAAAATAAAGGTCTTCTGCCCCGCTGTAGTAATAATGCTGTTGCTTAGCTCGCCATAGATCGTCGAAAACCGATCTTTCGCCTCCTCAAAACTGTGGGTTTCAAGGACCGTGCAGACCCAGCCTGAGCCTTCGTTGCCGGCTGAAGTCAGCGTGACAGTACTGGAGGCCGCGCCGGGCACTTGCAAGGTAGACTTATACCGGCTCGTCTGCAATGCCTGGCCGATCAGTTCTCCTTTGATATTATAAAAGCGGTTGGGATAATCCTGTATCACCTTCTCCAGTACGACCTGCGTCTTATTGGAAAAAACTCCTTGTGCAGAGAGTGTGGCCGATAGCAGAACCGGCGCCATGGTGAGAAAAGCGTTTCTCATAGAAAGGATTTTGGGTAAGGTACAACGCTTTCCGTGACCACACAATAGAAAAACTACGAGGTTTTTAACAGGATTTTTTAAAATAAACTCGTAAATTAGTCGTTACTAGCTTGCCTCTAACGCCTAAAAGCAATATTCAATGAAGAAAGACCACATGCAATACGACGTCCGCAAAACCAGGATCTATAAGGATATCTATCGTCCTTCCTCTAATCCTTCGCGTTTTCTGGGCACCCTTCTCTCCATCATCCTGCACGGACAATCCCAGGTTGGAGGCACAGACGCCCATTATCTTCGTAAGGGTAAATAATTAGACGCTCTCCTTTTTTGTAAGCGTCAGGCTCGTTTAAACCATTAAGGTAACGGTCCACCCTGGAAATTCCCGCCGCCGCCGGTAGGGAAGCCGCCACCACCTCCTCCAGGTCCGCCACCGCCACGGGGCCGTCCACCACCAGGAAACATCCCCGGCCGCCGTTGCCCGGGAAAACTACCCAGATTATACGTAAAAGTCATCATGGCATAACGCGTCAGCACGTTTGTTCGCGTGTAAGCGATATTCGTAGTCGAGATGGTTTTGCTGACAGAGGTATTCTGATTCAGGACATCGAAGACCGTCAGCCGGATCTCCCCGTTCTTTTTCTTGAAAAGCTGTTTTGCAATACTGGGCGTCAGGATGGGCGCGCTGACATTATAGGTGGGCGACCCAGTATAGGTATAAGTATAATCAAAGCTGGCCGCCATCAGCCAGCCATTGTTTGTGTAAGCCGTGAATTCTGTTGATACGACCTCAGTGAATGTATTCAGGTTGGTGTTGAAAGCGCTGTTGCCGGTCTTGGCGGTGCCCGCCGGCGCGATGTTCTCATGAGTAGCAATGGCATAGGTCGACGCCGCGCTGATATTCATATCGAAGTTCTTCTTGATATTGGTCGTCCAGGATATCGTTTCCCCCAGACTGGTATTCTTTGTATAAACGTGGGCGAATTCGTTCAAAGCGGCCTCACTCGCACTATCTGCCGTTAAGGTCTGACTTTGAGAATAGCTGATGTTCGTAATAAAGTTCATATTGGACTTAGGGATCCGCAGCGGGAAGCCATAGTTAAGATAACCCGAGAGATTGTATGTTCCGTTCAGGTTGGTATAAGTACTGCTGGTACCATCGGTGCCTGAGATGTTGTAGGACTCGGATTGAATGTCGTTATGGATCATGCTGGCATTGATCGTCGCGAACAACACCTTCTGTGTGGATGGATTAAAATTCGCATACAACAATCGGATGCTTTGGGTGTACTGGGGCTTCAGGTTCGGATTACCCACCTGGAAGCTAACATCGTCCGTTGTGGTGGTCAGCGGCTGCAGCTGCGACGGCGAGGGCGTACCCATTCTTCCCGAATAATTCAAGCGAAAATGCTGCGTACTGGAAAAATTGTACATGAAATTGACCGTCGGCTGCAAATTCACATAACTGCGTCCTACCGTAATATCCTTGGTCGTATTATCGCTCGTGAAGGTCGTCCACTGGATGCCCGATCCCACGGAAAGATTCCATTTCTTTTCCAGCACCCGCCAGTACAATCCTACCTGGTCGGAATTCTGGGTGAATTTGTAGGAATTGCTGAACAGGCTGTCGAAAGAGTCATACCCTTTCAGTGAATCCACATAATCGTATGTATCATTAATAGTCGTGCTATGCGTATACGTATGGCTGTAGTTCAGCTGCAGGATCATATGTTTCGATAACGGCTCTGTATACGACAAAGTAGGGTTGATCGTAAAGGAGTGCAGAGAATCCTTGTAATACTGGTTGAGGAGTTTCACCGAATCATTCAGTTGATAAAAGTTATCGACCGAATAGGTGTGCCCATCGCCATCATTCACAGATGCAGAACCGGTGATATCCAATGAAATAGTCCGGAATGGCTTGGCGAATTTATGCCGGAACTGGAGATCGGTATTGGGTAAAGAAAACCCGGTATTGCTGCTGGAAGTATATCCGTTCAGGGAATTGACCTGCGCTCCACTCTGCGTCGTACTCGTATAAGAAGAGCCGCTGGGATCGCTGTGCTGAAAAATGATATTGGGCCGGAAGATCAGAGAGTTGTTGCTATCGAACCGCGATTCCAGGTTGAGATAGATCCGGTGATTCTGGATCCGGGCAATACCGTACTGGTTGCCGACCGCGGTCTTCGTACTATCGGAACCTATCGCG
>JAMFSL010000059.1 GCA_026225275.1 Puia dinghuensis | reverse complement strand
TGTATCTTTTGATGTTGAATTCGTTGAGTGTATGGTTGATCTCCAGCAACTGGAAGTCGCGGCGGTCGGCATATTTGTAATCATCACTGAGCGCGGCGTCGCGGATCATTTCATAGGTGAGAGTATCGGTCAGATGTAAAGAATCACGGATGGGCATTCCCATCAGCACTTTGAGTCCAAGGTAGCCGTTGTCGATATTGAATTGGAGGGTGATCTTGTCTGTTTGGAGGTTGGCGAGCTGCACGGTAGACTTGTCGACGTCCAGCTGTTCGGCGAACCCGTTCTTGAACATCTCCGAAGAGCTATGAAGCAAGGCCTGCTGGTTGTCGATATTGGCCTCCACCTGAGCCATCTGGCTTTTAGCGATCAGCAGTTGGTAATAGACCTTATAGATATTGGCCCGCAACATCTGTTCCGTTACCTCTTTCCTTTTCTGATAGAATTGGAGTGACGCAGTCCGGGCTCGAAGTCCTACGAAGACCTGACCGTTGAATAACACCTGGGTGAGGGTGACGCCACCGACAGTGTTATACTGGGTGCCGAATTTCAGCGGGAGGAAGGTGCCGGCGGGCTGGCCTACGAATTCACCGGGAATGAGGGTCGTCGGTATCTGCAGATAGTCCGTTAAGCTGGCGGTGGCGCTGATCTGGGGAAGAGCCTGCGATGTCGTAGCCCGGTTGCTTTGCTGCTGGATCTCGTAATCGAGCAGAGCATTTTTAACGATGACGCTATTTTTCGCGGCAAAATCGATGGCCTGGGCGAGGGAAAAATCATGCAAGGCGGGTCCGGAAGGATTCTGCCCGGGAGTAGCCGGCGATGAAGACTGCTGCGACCACACGGCCGGGGCCAGTAGCAGACAGGCTGCGGCCAGGTAGCTTCGCAAGGCGCTTCGCGAATGACTGCGAAGGATGCGGAGTGAATGGCTTCGTCCTTCTTTAAACTTTCTGTTCATGAGATAATTTTTGGGTTCGTTCTGCAGTGTATTTTTCGATCAGTGATTTTCCGACGGGTGAGGTGACTGAATGAAGGAAAATCATTGACAGTTCGTAATTGACCTCTGAGATATTATACCGGCTATGAGGGAAAACATCCGGGTTGAAGATCAGGAAAGACGCTTCGATCCGGGCCTTGGCCACGATATCCTTATTCAGGTCCCTGCGATAGACGCCTGTAGACATGCCCCATTCCAGGTTATCCATGAGGATGTGGTAGAGGAACCGATACTTGTACTGCCTCAGCTTTTGGAAGGCGGCGGGATGATGTTTCTCCATGTCGTACAGGATCAGCGGGCTGGTGTATTTCAGGATTTCGTCCAGACCTTCGAGCGCCAGGAATGTCTGGTGAACAGCATCCAGTGCATGTTCACGGAAAGTATTGCACTCCATCTCATTACGCTGAATTTCCTGATCTATTACGGCTGATACCATGTCGTCCTTATCGGTAAAGAACTGATAAATCGTTTTTTTGGAGATACCCAGCTGGGAAGCGATCTCATCCATCGTGATCGATCGGATGCCATAGCGGCTGAAAAGATCAGCCGCCTTCATCAATATTCTCTCTTTTACTTCCATAATATGTTTTGCCTTCGGTCAGGGACCTGCGGCCTGAGCGCAAAACTATGGAAACTTTCTACGTTGTCAAAGTTTCCATAGTTTTTTTTATCATTTGTCACCTGCGGGGGTAATACCTACTTTTACCTTCTAAACTGCTACTCATGCCTTTCCGTCAAATACCCCGCAAGCTGTTCCGGCTGTTTTTGCAGGGGGTGATCGTATTGGGACCGATATCTATTACCGTCTGGGCGGTTGTCAGTCTCTTTATCTGGATTGACAATATCCTGCCGAACCTGCTTCATGGGTTGTTCCCCAGCCTGGTAGGCATCGATCAGTTCGGCCTGCCCACCCGGATACCGGGGCTGGGATTTGTCGTGTTTATCGGTATCGCCTTGTTTGTGGGGTATATTTCGCCCTCTTTTATTGTCAGCCGCCTAATGGACCTTGCAGACAGTTTGTTGGAGCGGACACCCGGCATCAAATTCATTTACAGCACGATTAAGGATTTTTTCGAGGCATTTGCGGGGAATAAGCGAAAGTTCGACAAGTCGGTGCTGGTCGCCATCGGGGCGCCGGATGTGTGGCAGGTGGGGTTTATTACGCAGGAAGAACTGAAGGAATTCGGATTGGTAGAGTATGTTGCGGTATATGTGCCGCAGTCTTATTCTTTAGCAGGACGTTTATATTTCGTTAAAAGGGACAGGATAAGAGTGCTGACGGATATCGGTTCGGCGGATGCGATGAAGTTCGCGATTTCGGGTGGCGTGACTGAGATCGAAGAGCAAGCGTAGGCACCGCGCGGACGGACGCACAAAAATTAACTATATTTGCGGTTCATTTAAATTTATATCAGTGGTCTATAATTTCAATGGCGGTCCCAGCATTCTTCCGAAAGAGGTATTTGAAGAAGCCAGCCGGGCCATTCTTGATTTTAACGGTACAGGGCTTTCCATTCTCGAGATCGGTCATCGTACAGCACTCTTCCAGGAAGTGGTGGATGAGCTGAGGGTTACGGCCAGAGAGCTAATGGGGTTGGATGCAGAACATGAGGTATTATTCTTACATGGCGGAGCTTCCACGCAATTCTTTCAGGTGCCGATGAACCTGCTGAACCAAGATGCGACTGCTGCTTATTTGGATGGCGGTGAATGGGGTAGAAAGGCCATAAAGGAGGCGAAATTATTCGGTACCGTGGAAGTGGTTGCCAGTTCGAAAGATAAGAATTACACCTATATTCCTAAAGGATACACGATACCGCCGGCAGCAGCTTATTTTCATTATACCACCAACAATACGATCGAAGGCACTCAAATGCATGCTATCCCGGAAACGAGCGTTCCGCTGGTAGCCGATATGAGCAGCGATATCCTCAGCCACGTGATGGACTTCAACAGGTTTGCCCTCATTTATGCCGGTGCGCAGAAGAATATCGGCGCAGCCGGGGTCAACCTGGTGGTCGTACGGAAGGACATCCTGGGCAAAGTTCAGCGTCCGCTACCGACGATGATGGATTATCGGCAGCATATCGAGGCAGGGTCGCTGCTGAATACACCACCGGTCTTTGCCTTTTATGTGTGCATGCTGACATTACGATGGCTGAAGCAGCAGGGTGGCGTTTCTGCCATCGAAAAAATCAATGACCGGAAAGCGGCGCTGTTGTATCAAACACTGGACAGTCTGCCGATGTTCCGTCCTACTGTAGCCAAAGAGGACCGGAGCAAGATGAACGTCGTGTTTGTCATGGATGATCCGGAGCTGGAAAAGTCCTTTCTCGCAACCTGTAAGGAACACGGCATGGTGGGTATCAAGGGGCATCGCAGCGTCGGTGGTTTCAGGATATCTCTCTATAATGCCCTTCCGCTGGAAAGCGTAGAGGTGCTGACAGAGCTCATGAACGATTTCGCACACACAAAAGCATAATTTACATGTCTACGATTGTCCCTTTCCAGGCTTTGAGGCCTGTCCCGGATGTCGCCGGCCAGGTAGCCTCCCGACCTTATGATGTCCTGGACAGCCGGGAAGCCCGGGAGGAAGCCGCTGACAATCCCTATTCTTTCCTCCACATCACCAAGTCGGAAATCGATCTGCCGCTGAATGTAGATAGCCACTCCCAGGAGGTCTATGATAAGGCCAAAGAAAATCTTCAGTCCTTCATCGAAAAGGGCATTCTGATAGAAGAAGAAAAGCCTTGTTATTATGTCTACCGGCTGATCATGAATGGGCGACATCAGACAGGTCTGGTGGCCTGCAGCTCGGTGGACGATTATGACAACGGGATCATCAAAAAGCACGAGCTGACCCGCCCCGAAAAGGAGAATGACCGGATCAATCACATGAAGACGATCAGGGCGCAGACGGGTAATGTATTCCTGGCTTACCGCAGCGTGGCGACAATCGACGGGCTGATCGAAGAGTGGAAAGCCAAACATGCCCCGCTGTACGACTTTACTGCGAATGACGGCATCAGCCATACGATATGGCGGGTAGACGATGATCAAACGATCGCCGCTATCAGCCATCTTTTCGCTGACGAAGTACCAGCCACCTATATTGCCGACGGCCATCACCGGGCCGCATCAGCCGCCAAAGTCAGACATGCATTGGGAACCAGCGCATCCAGCGCTGCCGGATATTTCCTCACGACTCTTTTCCCTTCATCACAATTACATATTCTGGATTATAACCGGCTGGTGCATGACCTCAACGGGCATAGCATGGAAGAACTGCTGGACGGATTGCAAAAGGACTTTTTCGTTGGTAAGGTAGACAAAGCCTTTTCTCCGGGCGCCCTGCATGAATTCGGTATGTATATCGATGGCAGCTGGTACAAGCTGGTAGCCAAAGAAAGCAGCTATTCGACCGACCCGATCGGGATCCTGGATGTCACTATACTGCAGAAAAATGTGCTGGACAAATTGCTGGCGATCAAAGATCCCCGGACGGACAAACGCATTGAATTCGTCGGTGGCATCCGTGGACTGGCGGAACTGGAGAAAAGGGTTGACAGCGGGGAAATGAAAGCCGCCTTCAGTCTTTATCCGGTTAGCATCCAACAATTGTTCGATATCGCTGACAGCGGTCAGGTCATGCCGCCGAAGAGTACCTGGTTCGAGCCTAAATTACGCGACGGGCTGCTGACGCATCTTATATAAATCACAAAAAATCAATTGCATGAACAGGATCTGCCTTTTTCTCGTTTTCCTGACCCTTACTCAACTGGCTGCCTTTTCTCAATCGACTGATAATAAAACACCGCAGGAAACGGCCAGGGCCTTTACACGGCAAGGGGACTACAACAATGCACTGGTGGTACTGAACGAAGCGTTGAAAAAAGACCCGCAGAACATGGAATTGCAGAAGGACATCGCCTTCAACTATTACATGGAAAAGGAATATGATCAGGGGATAGCCATGGCCAAATCCATCATCGAAAGACCGGATGCGGATGTGACCTCTTACCAGATCCTGGCTATGATCTATAAGGCCATCGGAGATATGAAGGAATGTGAAAAGCTCTACAAGGCAGGTATCAAACGTTATCCCCGAAGCGGCGTCCTCTATAGTGAATATGGCGAGATGCTGTGGACCAAGCAGGATGGTGGCGATGACGCCATCAAACAGTTTGAGAAGGGTATCGAGATCGATCCGAATTACTCGAGCAATTATTATAACGCTTCCCGGTATTATTTTGACTCAAAAAATAAGATCTGGGGGCTATTGTATGGCGAAATATTTTTGAACCTGGAAAGCTACAGCAAACGGACAGCAGAAATAAAAGACCTGCTGTTGGAAGCATATAAGAAGTTGTTTACTGATGCCAACATGGAAAAAAAACAGGATACGAAAAGCCCATTAATTGGTGCTTATTTGAATATTATCGACCAGTTGGGATTCACTGTTGCGGGGGGCATTACGACTGAGTCGCTGACAGTATTACGCACCAAATTCATTATCAATTGGTTCCAAACATATCCCACCAATTTCCCCTTCCACCTGTTCGATTACCAGCGCCAGCTGCTGAAAGACGGTATGTTCGATGCTTACAATCAGTGGTTGTTTGGCGCAACGGAGAACCTAACAGTATTTCAGGCCTGGTGTACTGCGCACAGCGATGAATATTCGCGTTTTATCGATTTCCAAAAAGGAAGGATCTTTAAGCTGCCGGAAGGGCAATATTACCAGCTGGCGGTGAAGTAGGGTCTTCTCATACGCCCGGGCAGGCCTGTTTTGGGTCGATGGGTGGTCGGTTGCTCATTCCTTGTTTTTTGACTATATTGGATGCCGGATCTATCAAACAATGACTATGACTGAACCTAAACGGTTATTCGATTGCCTGTCGATGCATTTAGATAAGCAACCCCTGCCGGATATGCTGTCTGGAAAGGAGAACGGTAAATGGAAGTCTTATTCCACCAAAGAGGTTGCAGATATTATTTATAAATTAAGCGCGGGCCTGCTGCGCGCAGGCATTTCCGGTGATGACCGGACGGCAGAAGGGGTAGATAAGGTGGCGATCGTGGCAAAAAACCGCCCGGAATGGATTATGCTGGACCTGGCAGTGCAGCAAACCGGCGCCGTTCTGGCCCCGATCTATCCGACTATCTCGGTCGGCGAACTGGAATTCATCCTCAACGACGCCCAGGTAAAGATCGTTTTTGTCAACGATGCAGAGCTTTTTCACAAGGTGCTCAGCATCCGCAGCCGGGTGCCCAGCCTGAAAGAGATCTACACCTTCGAGCATGTCGAACATGCCAAACACTGGAAAGAGTTGTTGTCCACTCCCACTCCTGAAGAGTCGGAGCGACTGGCGCGTATCCGGGAAAAGATCAGTGAAAAGGATCTGGCGACGATCATTTATACTTCCGGCACAACAGGCACACCCAAAGGGGTAATGCTATCACATGAAAATATTATCAGCAATGTCAAAGCCTGCATCCCCTGTCTGCCGCAGGGCGTCGACCGGGTGCTGAGCTTTCTGCCGCTCAATCATATTTACGAGCGGATGCTCACCTATCTCTATCTCTACAATAACAGTCCGATCTACTACGCTGAAAGTATGGACACCATCGGGGAGAACCTGAAGGAGGTTAAACCGGCGATGTTCGTCACGGTGCCGCGGCTGTTGGAGAAAGTATATGACCGGATCATGGCAAAAGGAGCGGAACTAACAGGGGTGAAGAAAAAGCTGTTCTTCTGGGCGCACGACCTGGCTTCGCGTTATGAGATCAACAAACCAATGGGAGCCTGGTACAACCTGCAGTTATCGCTGGCCAATAAGCTGATCTTCAGCAAATGGCGGGAGGCGCTCGGAAATAATATCGTAGCCATCGCCAGCGGTGGCGCGGCCTGCCAGGTCAGGCTGATCCGCATTTTCACGGCCGCAAAGATCCCTATCCTGGAAGGATACGGACTTACCGAAACTTCTCCGGTCATTAGTGTGAACCGCATGGAACTGGAAAATCGCGCTTTTGGAACGGTGGGCCCGTTAGTTCCGGGCGTAGAAGTCAAATTGGCTGAGGATGGCGAGATCCTCTGCAAGAGTCCCGGGGTGATGATGGGATACTACAGGCGTCCTGATCTGACGGCCGAGGTTATTATGGATGGCTGGTTCCATACAGGGGATATCGGTGTTTTTGCCGACGGCAAATTCCTGAAGATCACAGACAGGAAGAAAGAGCTGTTCAAAACCAGCGGTGGAAAATATGTCGCTCCGCTGGCGATTGAAGGCAAATTAAAGGAGTCTCCTTTCATCGAGCAGATCATGATCGTTGGACCGGAACGGAAATTCGTCGGCGCCCTGATCGTACCGGCCTTCCAGCACCTGAAGGAATGGTGCAGCAAGCATGGCGTTGCTGCCGGCTCTAACGAGGAGATCGTCGCCGATAAAAAAGTACATGCTTTCTATGAAGAGATCATAGAAAGCTACAATAAGTATTTCAGTCATACGGAACAGATCAAAAAGTTCGAGCTGCTGCCGCAGGAATGGACCGTCGAAACAGGCGAGATGACGCCCAAGCTGAGTCTGCGCCGGAAAGTGGTGACGGAAAAGTTTCACGATCGGATCGAGCATATTTATTCGGGTCGCTCTTATGCATAAGCGGGTTCATTTTTCTCCAAACTTCAGGAACTGCCATTTACCATTACCGATGACCAGGAACATGATCAGCAGCAACAGCACGATGATGGGTAACATCATTGCCGAGAAAGGTCTGTAGAGATCACTATTGGCGAAAAAGATCGCGCCCAGCAGAATGGGGATCTGGATCAGGCAGGCGAAGCGGGTCAGAGCGCCGAGGATAAGCAGGATACCGCCGAGGATCTGCGCAAAGGCGATATAATTGCTCATGAGCATGGAGGTGAAAGAGCCAAAGGACATTCGGTTGGTGATGAGGTCGAGCATAGTGCCCATATTCATCAGGAAGTCCACTCCCTTATAACACAGAAAGGCTCCCAGGGCAATCCTGATCAAATCGAGCCATTGGGGATGATGGGCATCGCCCCAGTGTTCAACGCGTTGTACGAGATTCATATGGCATCGTTTTTAGTAAATAAAAGAACTCCATCTTAAATATACGAAAAAAATGCAAATTGAGGAAATGTGAATTAAGCAAAATATAATCCGTGCATTTGCCGCTACAGGCATTAAATGGCTAAATTGAACGACAAAATCGGTAGCCATGGATCAAAAACTAAAGGGGCAGATAGCGATCGTTACGGGCGCCAGCAGCGGTATCGGGGCGGGCGTGTCGAATTCGCTCGCAGCGGCGGGAGCGACCGTAGTCGTCAATCATCCCGTTGCGGCCACTAAAGACGCGGCTGAAGCGGTGTTGACGGAGATCAAAAATGCCGGCGGCGCCGGTATCACCTACCAATGCGATGTCAGCAAAGAAGACGAAGTACAGAAGATGTTTGCCGATGTGGTAGCCCAGTTCGGCACGGTGGACATCCTGGTCAATAATGCCGGCTTACAGGATGACTCGCCATTCCAGGAGATGACGCTGCAGAAATGGAATCATGTGATTGGCATCAACCTGACGGGCCAGTTCCTTTGCGCCCGGGAAGCCATCAGGGAATTCCTCCGGCGGGGTCCGGCACCAGAAAGATCCAGAGCTACCGGCAAGATCATTTGTATGAGCAGCGTCCATGAAGAGATCCCCTGGGCTGGTCATGTCAATTATGCAACCAGCAAAGGCGGTATCATGATGATGATGAAGAGTATTGCTCAGGAATTCGCTCCTATGAAGATTCGCGTCAACAGCATCGGGCCGGGCGCCATCAAAACACCTATCAATCACTCAGCCTGGGCGACGCCTGCGGCCGAAAAAACATTGCTCGAGCTTATTCCTTACAACCGGGTAGGAGTAGTTGAAGATATCGGAGCAGCGGCTGTCTGGCTGGCCAGCGACGACTCAGACTATGTCACCGGCATTACGCTGTTTGTCGACGGCGGCATGACATTATACCCGGGATTCAGCACGAATGGATAGGAAGTGATCGCCCGATGAGACCGATCGACATGATTCACCAACAGACAGGACAATTATTATGAGCAGCGAAAAAGAACGACTGAAAATACCGGACTGGAAAAACTGGGGACCTTATCTTAGCGAACGCCAATGGGGCACAGTACGGGAAGACTACAGCGCGGACGGGCAGGCCTGGACATACACTACACACGATATTGCCGCCAGCAAGGCCTGGCGCTGGGGCGAGGAAGGCATTGCCGGATTTTCCGATAAGCGGCAACGGCTTTGCTTTGCCATCAGTCTCTGGAACAAAAAAGATCCCATCCTGAAAGAGCGGATGTTCGGGCTGAACAATTATGAAGGCAATCACGGTGAAGACGTCAAAGAATTATATTATTACCTCGACTCTTCGCCCACGCATTCCTATATGAAAATGCTGTATAAGTATCCGCAGGCGGCCTATCCCTATAATTGGCTCCTGGAGGAGAACAAGCGGCGGACCCGTCTCGATCCGGAATTCGAATTGATCGATACGGGCATTTTCAACGACGACAAATACTTCGACGTCTTCATCGAATATGCAAAAGGGGATATGAACGATATCCTGGTGCGTATCACAGTCCACAACCGCGGTAAAGAGACGGCATCTCTCAATATCCTCCCTACGCTATGGTTCCGCAACACGTGGAGCCAAGGGCCCGACGACTATAAGCCGCAGATGATGTCTTCCAACCAGGGGAATGTCACCATTGAGCACCGGGAACTGGGTGAGTATGAGCTGTTTGCCGAAGAGAAGGATATACATCTGTTCTGCGACAACGAGACGAATACCCAGCGGCTATATGGCGAGGAGAAGAGCGGTTATTTCAAGGATGGCGTGCAGGAATTCGTGGTGCATGGTCGTCAG
This sequence comes from Puia dinghuensis, assembly GCA_026225275.1. Classification (GTDB taxonomy): domain Bacteria; phylum Bacteroidota; class Bacteroidia; order Chitinophagales; family Chitinophagaceae; genus Puia; species Puia dinghuensis_B. The sequence goes on along the minus strand of JAMFSL010000059.1, from coordinate 2,256 downwards.
CAGGCGATCAACTATGAGCAGGGCACCAAGGTAGCCCTCAACTATGACAAGACCATCCCGGGAGGCGAGTCGGTGACCGTGAGACTGAGACTGAGCGATAGCATTGGTGGTGGCGGAAATACGTTTGGGGATTTTGACAGTATCTTTTCCGACCGGATCCGGGAGACGGATGAGTTCTATGCCGAGGTCCAGCAAAAAATGACCAACGAGGATGAGAAGCTTGTCCAGCGGCAGGCTTTTGCCGGCATGCTATGGAATAAGCAGCTCTATTATTATAATGTGGAGGAATGGCTGAAGGGTGATGCCCGTCAACCACCTCCGCCTGCTGAGAGGATGAAGGGGCGGAACCATGAGTGGACGCATCTGAAGAACAGCAATATCATTTCCATGCCCGACAAATGGGAATATCCCTGGTATGCAGCATGGGACCTGGCATTTCACTGTATGCTGTTTGCGGTGATCGACTCCGATTTTGCCAAGCACCAGCTGCTGTTGCTGACGCACGATTGGTATATGCATCCGAATGGGCAGCTGCCGGCCTATGAATGGTCGTTCAGCGACACCAATCCACCGGTGCATGCGTGGGCTGCCTACCGGGTCTATGAGATCGAAAAGCGGAACAATGGCGGCAAGGGGGATGTCACCTTTTTGGAAACGGTATTCCATCGACTGCTAATGAATTTCACGTGGTGGGTCAACCGCAAGGATGCCGAAGGCAACAATATTTTCGAGGGCGGATTCCTGGGTATGGACAATATCGGGCTCTTCGACCGCAGCAATTCGCAGCTACCGGACGGCGGGCGTTTGGAACAAGCCGACGGGACGAGCTGGATGGCGACCTACTGCCTGAACCTCATGCGAATTGCACTTGAGCTATCGATGGCCAACCCGGTATACCAGGATATGGCCAACAAATTCTTCGAACATTTCCTGCATATCGCCGCCGCCATGGCCAGTCTGGGATCGGGTACTGACGGGCTCTGGGACAACGAGGACGAGTTCTTCTACGATACGATCAGGATGCCGGGCGATGCGAGTATCCGGCTGAAGATCCGGTCGATGGTGGGGCTGGCGCCGCTATTCGCCGTCGAAGTCATCGATGACCAGGTCATGCAAGCGCTGCCGGAATTCGCCAAGCGGCTGAATTACCTGCTGGAGAAACGTCCGGACCTTGCGGCGCTGGTATCGCGCTGGCATGAAAAAGGGTCGGGCCAGAAGCACCTGCTGTCGCTATTGCGCGGTCATCGGGTCAAGCGACTTTTATACCGGATGCTGGATGAAACGGAGTTCCTCAGTGATTACGGCGTGCGTTCGGTCAGCAAATACCATGAGAAGCATCCTTATGAATTAAAGGTCGACGGACAAGTGCTGACCATCAAATATACTCCGGCGGAATCGGACAATGATCTTTTCGGCGGCAATTCCAACTGGCGGGGCCCGATCTGGATGCCGGTGAATTTCCTGCTGATAGAGTCGCTGCAACGGTTTCACATTTATTATGGCGACGATTTCAAGATCGAATACCCGACGGGATCGGGCAAGCTACTGACGTTGTTCGAGATCAGCAATGAATTGGCCAAAAGATTATCGGCCATTTTCCTGCGAAATGCGAAAGGGGTGCGCCCGGTATTCGGAGAGCAGGAGAAGTTGCAGCAGGATCCGAATTTCCGGGACTATCTTCTTTTCCACGAATACTTTAACGGGGATAACGGGAAGGGGTTGGGTGCGAGCCATCAGACGGGATGGACGGGGTTGATTGCGAAGCTGCTGTTGCCATGGAATATGGTAACGTCGCAGTCGGTGGAGGGACCACAAGTGTAACAGTTTTTGTCACTCATTGGTGACTTTGCGAAAACGGGTGAGCAGACTGCTCAGCTGAGCGGCGGTGCGTTGGAGGTCCGGGGCAGTGTTGCGGAGGGCCGTGGGGAGATCGACGGGCGCGTGGGAGATGGGCAGCAGGACATCAAAATAAGCTTTCAACTCAGGGATTTCGTGCAGCGGCACTTTGCCGGCCAGGCCGATGACTGGTCGTCCTTTCTTTTTTGCGCGGGTGGCAACGCCATATGGGGCTTTTCCCTGCAGGGTCTGTTCGTCGATACTACCTTCGCCGGTGATGACACAGTCACATCGATCGAGAGCCGCTTCAAAACCGGTGATTTCCAGAAAATAATCAATGCCGCTCACGAGATGGGCTTGTAAAAGGCCATAGAGTCCGGCCGCGGCACCACCGGCTGTACCAGCGCGCGGGAGGGTCGA
>JAMFSL010000350.1 GCA_026225275.1 Puia dinghuensis | reverse complement strand
TGTTTAGGCCGGAGACGGAGCATCTGCGTTATGCTGAGGGCAAGAGCGAACGGCGGGGCGAGCTGCTGTATGCTACGCAGAGTTTCGAGAACGTGCCGGATGGGCGGAGGATACAAGTGGCCTGGGGCCGGATCGATCATGAAGGGATGCCCTTTACACAGATGATCTTGTTCCCGACGGAGTTCTTTTTGAGGACTACGCCGCAGGGGATACGGTTGCAGGCGATGCCGATCAAGGAGATCGGGCAGCTGCATGGGGCGGCGCATAGCTGGGATAATGTGAGCGCGGCGCAGGCTAATGTTGGGCTGGCGTCGGTGAAGCCGGGGCCGTTGCATGTACTGGTGAATTTTACTCTGGCGGAAGGGAATAGCTTGCGCCTGCGATACCAGGGGAATGAACTGTTGGAACTGTCTGGCAAAGAGGTGAAGGTGGGAGAGAATCAATTGGAGATGCTGATCGATAAAACCGTAGCGGAGATCTTTTTGAATAATGGGGAGCGGTATATTGTCAGGCAGCTTTCGGCGGGGAAGAATGGGAAGAGTTTGGAGTTTGATGGAGTGGAATATGGGCCGGCGATCAAGAGCCTGCAGGTGTATGAAATGCAATCGGTTTGGGAAAAAAAGTGAAGATTTTTTTGGAAGATCAGAAAATCTTTATAATTTGCTTAAGCGTTTGAGCAGATTGCTCAAACGATTGACTAGAGAAATTTGTCTGCTATATGAAAAAAAATGTGTCGTTAAAAGACATTGCAAACCAACTGGGCGTCTCTGTGTCCCTGGTTTCATATGTGCTCAACGGGCATGCAAAAAAGATGCGGGTCGGAGACGAGGTGGCCCAGCAGATACTCGATACCGCGAAGAAGCTTCACTACCAGCCTAATCAAATCGCCAAAAGTTTAAAGTCGAAGAAAAGCCAGACGATCGGACTGATCGTTGCGGAGATCAATTATGGCTATACCGCGGGGATCGTCCGGGCGATCGAGGCGGAGGCCAAGAAGAACGGGTATACCGTCATCATCGGCAACTCGCATGAAGACCTGGCGTTGCTGCATGAGATGATCCATGTGTTTATCAACCGGCAGGTGGACGGCCTTATTATCGTCGCGGCCGAGCAGGCGGAAACGGAGGTGCAATACCTGAAGAAAAAAGAGATCCCCTTTGTCCTGATAGACCGGATCTTTCCTTCCATTGAATCCAATTTTATTGGGATCGACAACCACCGGGTGGCTTATGAGGCGGTTGAATATCTTTATAAGCATGGGAGCAGGAAGATCGCTTTTTTGAATTACGAGACGACCTTTTTTCATCTGAAGGAACGTACCAGGGGATATGTGCAGGCGATTGCGGAAAAAGGCTTGAAATATAAAAACTCCATGTTGAGGGAAATACGTAAGTCTTCCTATGATGCTGATGTGGAGAAAGCCATCCGGGAGTTGACTTCTCCGCCTTTATCCTGCGATGCTATCTTTTTTGCCACGGATACCCTGGCTATTTCGGGTCTTAAGAACCTGATAAACCTTAAAATAAAGATACCTGCCGATGTTGCGGTCATCTCGTTTGACTTTGCAGAGGCTTTTGCTTTGTTTGCGTGTCCGGTCACGCATTACCGGCAGCCGCTGGCGGAGATCGGGAATTCGGCGGTGAAGACGTTGCTGGATGAGATCAAGGAGGGGAAGAAACCGAAATGGAAGCAGCTGTACCTGCAGAGTACGCTGGTGGCGGGGAAGAGCTGCAGGGAATAACTATTTTTTTGGGAAGTTGCTCAAACGTTAAAGCGGATTGAGGACAGGGGTAGAAAGCGGGAATGGAGGAGAATTGAAATTAATTAAATACGCTATATGAAATACATACGATTGCTTGCCGCAAGGGCGCCTTGACGCCGGGCCGACGACGGATATGCCAGGCCGATGGCGAACCTGCCGGGCCGATACCTCCGAATACTCTAAAGGCTCTAAAAATATTCACCTACAAACTAAGTTTATGAGACTCTATCTGACGAAGATGATGTCCCTTACGGCGGTCTTCTGTTTACTTTGCTCTGCCGTCTTTGCGCAGCAAAAGACGCTAAGCGGCACCGTCACCGATAAGAACACCAATTTGCCGCTTACCTGCGTGACCGTCACTATCAAGGGTGGTAAGTCCGTTGCGTCGGATGCCACTGGTAAATTTTCGATTGCTTTTAACCCGGGTGATGTCGTTACTTTTTCGTACATCGGTATGTCGCCGGTGACGCAAAAATTATCGGCAACGACGGACAACCTGACGATCCAGATGGAAACTGCGCAGACCGGATTGGACCAGGTGGTGGTAACGGGTTATCAGACGCAACGCAAGGTGGATCTCACCGGTGCGGTTGCGGTCGTGAACCTGAGCGATATCAAGGACATTCCCAATAGCAATCCGATGCAGGCGTTGCAGGGGCATGTGCCCGGGCTTTATGTGACTTCCGACGGCGACCCGGGTGCGCAGAATAATACGATTGCGGTGCGGGGTTTCAACACGCTGGGTTTTACGGCGCCGTTGTATATCATCGACGGGGTGCCTACGATCCAGCCTTCGGTCTTTCAGGCGCTTGATCCGAATGCGATCCAGACGATCCAGGTGCTGAAGGATGCGAGCTCGGCTTCTATTTATGGATCACGGGCTATGAACGGGGTCATTATTGTGACCACGAAGCAGGCGGCCAAGGGGGCGGTGCATATGCAGTTCAGCAGCAATGTGACCTCGGAGAGCTATGCGACACGTTTTAAGGTGTTGAATACGGCGGGTTATGGCCGGGCGTTCTGGCAGGCGGCGATCAATGACGGGGCTGATCCCAATGCTTCCACCGGGTTATATACATTTACGCAGCATACGGGGACGAATGGTCAGCCGGTGCTGGATGCGGCTACGCCGGTGAAATTCCTCGGGGGAGACAGCACGGAGCCCTCGGCGAATACCGACTGGCAGAAGGTGATGTTCAAGACGGGGATGATCACGTCGAACGACCTGACGATCTCCGCGGGGACGGAGCATAGCACGCTGTTGATCAACCTGAACTACCTGGACAATGACGGCATCCTCCGGTATAACGGCTATCGCCGGTATGGCGCGCGGATCAACGGGTCGACGAGCCTCTTTAACGACAAGCTGAAGATCGGGAACAACCTGCAATTCTTCCAGAGTGCCGAGACGCCGGTGGCTAGTGATCTTGGCGGGGCTTCGACCCTTTATGACGCGTTGTTCGTCTCGCCGCTGATCCCCGTGTATACGACCACGGGCGGGTTTGCGGGTCCGCAGGGTGCGGGATTCTCGGATCGGGATAACCCGTTGCTCACGCAATACACCAACCGCTGGAACAAGAACAACGAATACAATCTTTTTGGCAACTTATATGCGGAACTGACGCTCTTCAAGAACCTGAGCCTGCGGTCGAACTTTGGGTATGCCTATGACAATACGTATGACCGGCAGATACTGCAGACTTACCAGTCAGGGTTTATCTCCCGGACGGTCAACAGCCTGAACATTGCGCAGGGCCATGAGCTTGACCTTACCTGGTCCAATACCGCGAATTATCACCTGGTGGCTGGGAAGCACCGGCTGGATATCCTTGGCGGCATAGAGGCCGTCAACAGGAACTATGTCACACAAAACGACTACAAACAGGGTTTTGCCATACAAACCAATAACTACTTCCAGCTGAGCTCTGGTACGGGTATCTCCACCAACAGCGGGAACTCGACAGGGGACCGGCTGCTGAGCTATTTTGGCAAGATCAACTACCAGTTCTCTGACAAGTATCTCGCATCGGTGACGCTGCGTGATGACAAGTCTTCGCGGTTCGGCTCCAACAACCCGTATGGGCTATTCCCTGCGGCTAGTGTCGGCTGGAGGATCAACAATGAGAATTTTATGAAGAATGTGGACTGGGTCTCGGACCTGAAGCTGCGCAGCGGCTTTGGGATCACGGGTAACCAGGAGATCGGTGACCTGGCGAGCCTTGCCCTCTATCAGACCAATTATGGTACGGTGGGTCAGACGGGCTCGAATCAGAATACGGCTTCTTACGGCAACAACGGGACGGCCTATGATATCAACGGGGCCGGAACGGGGAACCTGCCCTCGGGCTATGTGCTGGTACAGGCGGCCAACCCGAACCTAAAATGGGAGTCTACGCGGGAGTTCAACGAAGGCGTAGATTTTGCCAAATCTACGC
>JAMFSL010000058.1 GCA_026225275.1 Puia dinghuensis | reverse complement strand
GAGGGTCAGCAGGAGTTGCCGGGAATCAGGGCTCCAGGCGTAGTCGTCGACGCCGCCTTTGATCTCCGTCAGTCGTTTGCCTTCGCCGCCACGGCGGTCCATCAGCCAGACCTGGCTGCCTTTCGACTCTTGCCGTCCCGACATGAAAGACAGGTAACGGCCATCGGGGCTCCAGCGGGCCCTGGATTCTGCATCGGGGCTGCTGGTCAGTTGGATGTCCTGACTGCCGTCCCAGCTAATCATCCAGATATCGGAATTGCGGCCGTCTTTTAGGGAATCGATGGTCGTCAGGGTATAGGAAACCCATTTGCCGTCTGGTGAAGGCTGGGGGTCGCTGACCGTAGGGAGGTGATAGAGGTCGGAGGGGCGCATGGGGCGCGGGGAGAGGACGTTCGAGGGACCGGCCGATATTAGAAGCGAGAGCTCCGTGCGGGAGGGTGGAGGAATGGCGGGCTGTGCCGGGGTTGCGGAAGTGGCGGGCGCCTGCGACAGGGCTGCGGTGGCGGCTCCGAGCAGGAATAAACAGGAGACGATTCGGAGGACTGCCGGGCGGAGCCGGGAAGCCGGACGGAAGCGGAAAGGTAAAGGGGATTTTAGCATAAGCCGTAGGTTGTGGCGGGCGCCGGAATGGAGTGCCCGGGGATGACCAAGTTACGAGTATTTAGCCGCGGATGTAACTTTTATCGCCTGGTTTTCGTCTCAAATTTAAGGGGAGATCGGAGTCGGGGAGGATCGGGAGGGTAGGACCGGAGTCGGGGGGGATGGGCGCCGTCGCCAAGGGCTTTGGCGCCTGAGAGGTGCAACATTCTTTACAAACCGTTGTCTTTTAAAAAAATGCTGATCATGAAAAAAATTGTACTATCTGCTGTTTTGATGCTGGCCGGGGTGCTGGCGTTTGCTCAGGAAACGAAAGTCATCAATGACAAAAACGCTGTCAAGCGCTCTGTGCAGGGCTATCACAGCGTCGTTATTTCCAGTGGTATCGACCTATACCTGAATCAGGGCGGGGAAGAGGCTGTTGCTGTGAGTTCGTCAGACCCGGAAATGAGGAACAGGATCGTTACGGAGGTGGAAAATGGCGTCCTGCATATCTATATCGACAATAAGGGGTGGCATTGGAACTGGGGCGGCGATAGGCATCTGAAGGCTTATGTCTCCTGCAAGGTGCTGGATGAACTGAGGGCATCGGGCGGCTCGGACGTGTATATTGAAGGATCGATCCAGTCGGAAAAGCTGGCGATACATTTATCGGGTGGGAGTGATCTGCATGGCAAGGCGACGGTGAGTGACATGACAGTCGATCAATCGGGCGGTTCGGATTCCTTTATCGGCGGTTCTGCCACCCGGCTGCACGTGCATACCAGCGGGGGCAGCGATTTTCACGGCTATGATCTTTCAAGCGATAATTGCCAGGCAGATGCCAGTGGCGGCAGCGATATCTACGTGACTGTCAATAAGGAACTGGATGCCGTCACCAGCGGCGGCAGTGATGTTCACTACAAGGGCAATGGGGTAATCAGAGAAGTTCACTCCAGCGGCTCCAGTAGCATTTCCAAACGGGATTAATTTTACTTATTTTCGTCCTTATGAGGAAGATCCTTTTCATATTGTGGTGGGGCCTGCTGGGCCTTAGCAGCCGGGCGCAGCAAACGATCGTGCATGATGCGAATGCTGAACTGCGGCCTGTCAAGGGGTATCATGGGGTAGAAGTCTCCAATGCCATCGATCTTTATCTTAGCCAGGGAGACGAGGAGACGGTTGCCGTTAGCGCAAAGGACATTGAATGGCGGAACCGGATCGTGACGGAGGTAGTGGATGGTATCCTGCGAATAAGATTGGAGGGTAAGAGCTGGTCGGTGGGCAATAACAAGTTGAAAGCGTATGTATCGTTCACGACACTGGATCTGATCAAGGCCTCCGGCGCCAGTGATGTTTATGTCGACGGGGTGATTACCGGGAATCAGTTGTCGTTGGGGCTTTCCGGCGCCAGTGATTTCAAGGGGGCGGTCAGGGTAGGCAGTCTGATGCTGGAGCAGAGCGGCGCATCGGATGCGCGTATTACCGGTGTGGTGTCGGGGAAGACCACTATCCGGTCTACCGGCGCGAGCGATGTAAAAGGATATGACCTTGTTACCGACGACTGTGATGTTCATGCGTCGGGCGCCTCTGATATCCGGATCACTGTCAATAAAGAATTATCGGCGGATGTTTCGGGCGCGAGCAGCGTATATTATCGCGGTGCGGGTGTTGTCAAGGATTCTCATTCCAGCGGGGCGAGTAATGTGAAAAAGGTTTCGTAAAGGACTTATTTAATTTGGCGGGTAAGTTAATTCGGCGTAATTTCGCCGTCCAACATCGCGAAGTAGAGCAGCGGTAGCTCGTCGGGCTCATAACCCGAAGGTCGGTGGTTCGATCCCACCCTTCGCAACAAAAAAGGACCTCGGCTTGAGGTCTTTTCCATTTTAGGGGGTCGTGCCGAGGTCCTTTCATCATTGGCCCGGTTAGGCGCCGAAGGCGCCGGTAGAGATCAGCCAGTTGGAGATTAGGGGGCGATCAGCCGTTGAAGGAGGCGGCTATCGGGGGCGCGAGAATCCGTGGATCGGGAGGATGTGGAAGAGAGGATGGGCGTTGGCGGACCGGCGGGGGGAAGCATGGAGAAAGGGAAAAGGTCATTTGGAGGCTGAGATGGGGGGAAGGGGCATGTAGATAAAGAGAGCAGACATTATATTTAGAAATCGTGTCATGAAGGTTGGATTTGTCAGCATATTTGGTAAGCCGAACGCCGGAAAGAGCACCTTGCTCAATGCCCTCATGGGGGAAAAACTGGCTATTGTCTCTCCGAAGGTGCAGACGACGCGGCATCGCATCAAGGGTATCCTAACGGAGAAGGAATATCAGATCATTTTTTCCGATACGCCGGGGATCATCCAACCGCGGTACAAGTTGCATGAAAAAATGATGCAGGCTGTCAAATACTCCCTGGAGGATGCCGATCTGGCCTTACTACTACTGGACATAAGAGACAATTGGGAAGAGAATGACAAACTGTTCGGGGCCCTGCGGCTGAAATCTCCGGGAATTCTGGTGTTCAATAAGTGCGACGGGATGCCTGCCGAAAAGATAAAGGAAGCCCGGGCATTTTTTACGGGCAAGCCTTATGCGCGGGAAATCTTTGACATTTCTGCCCTGAAGAAATTGAATATTTCCGGGTTGCTGGAAGGGGTACTGCGGTTTTTACCGGAAGGCGAGCCCTTTTTTGACGGCGATGATCTGACGGATCTCCCGACGAAATTTTTTGTAGGTGAGCTGATCAGGGAGAAGATCTTTCAATTATACGGGGATGAGATACCTTACCATGCGGCAGTGATGGTTCAGGAATTCCTGGAAAAGACGACGCTGACGAAGATCAGGGCGGACATTATCGTGCAGCGGGAAACGCAGAAGGGGATCATCCTTGGAGATGGCGGCAAAATGATCAAGGAGTTAGGATCGCGTGCACGTAAGGATATAGAAGAATTTATCGGCCGGAAAGTATTTCTGGAGCTTTTTGTGAAGGTCAGGCCGAAATGGAGGGATACGGAAAATTTCCTGAAAGAATACGGATACAATTGAACAATGATTTATGAGTGGATTTACAGTGGCCATCGTAGGGCGGCCTAATGTTGGCAAAAGTACGTTTTTTAACAGGCTGCTCGAGCAGCGCAAGGCCATTGTGGATGATGTGAGCGGCGTTACCCGGGACCGGCAATATGGGGTTGCCGAATGGATCGGTAAGTCATTTAACCTGATCGATACGGGGGGATTTGTTGCGGATAGTGAAGATGTGTTTGAACGGGAGATCAGAAAGCAGGTGTTGATTGCCGTGGAAGAAGCCAATGCCCTGATCTTCATGGTCGATTCTGCTACCGGCATCACCCATCTGGATGAATCCATGGCGGAAGTACTGCGCCGGACTACCAAGCCGGTATTCCTGGTCGTTAATAAAGTAGACAATAGCGATCGGTTGCTGGAAGCGACGGAATTCTATAGCCTCGGATTCGACGAGATTTATTTTCTGTCCTCGATGAGTGGCAGCGGCACGGGCGAACTGCTGGATGCCGTATGTGCATTGATCCCAGATGATCAACCGCCTAACGACGAGGAAGGGCTGCCAAAGTTTGCGATTATCGGTCAGCCCAACGTGGGGAAGTCTTCTCTGCTGAATGCCCTGATCGGGCAGGAGCGTACGATTGTCAGTGATATTGCAGGAACGACGCGGGACACTATCCATACTCGTTATACACTGTTCCAGAAGGATTTTGTCCTCATCGATACGGCCGGGATCCGGCGTAAGACGAAAGTGCATGAAGACCTGGAGTTCTATTCGGTCATCCGGGCTATCAAGGCGATGGACGACGCGGATGTATGCCTGATGATGCTGGATGCATCGAAGGGCATTACGGCGCAGGACCTGAATATCTTCGCCCTGGCGGTGAAAAAAGGAAAAGGCATCGTCGTGCTAGTCAATAAATGGGATTTGCTGGAAAAGGAAACGAATACGGCGAAGGCCTATGAAAAGGATCTGAAGGAGCGACTGGCGCCCTTTACCGATCTGCCTATCCTCTTCATTTCCGTGATCGATAAAACCAGGATTTTCAAGGCTGTGGAAGCGGCGCTGGAGGTTTATGAGAACAGGCGGCGCAAGATATCGACATCGGAGCTGAATGAAATCATGCTGAAAGCGGTGGAGTCTTATCATCCGCCGGTAGTGAGAGGGCATCCCCTTAAAATAAAGTATATCACCCAATTACCTACACTTGTCCCATCCTTTGCCTTTTTCTGCAATTTTCCTGATGATGTCAAACAACCTTATAAGAATTACCTGGAGAATCAATTGCGGGCAAATTTTAAATTCACGGGCGTTCCGTTGAGGCTTTTCTTCCGAAAGAGTTAGGGATTTTAATTATAAAGGTAATTCTATGAAACTACTTGTTATCGTACTCGCTGCGGTTGCACTGCTTACGGCCTGCGGCAATCATTCCGTCGAGTCCGCGACTGCGGTCAAGTCTGTAGATTCTGCTACCGCTGCGGCTCCGGACACAATCAAGGCGGTGGTTGTGGATACGGCGATAAAGGCGCCGGCAGATAAGGGCCGATAGGGTAGGGGCTGCGAGGGTGGCGATTGCGTGGGGCGTGACGAACGGGGCTGCCTTAAAGTCCGAACTGGCGAAGGGTCTGCTCGATTTCTTTGCGGTATTTTTTTGCCGCCTCTTTTTCCTGTTTGATAAAGCCGTTATCCTGCAGGCGGCCGACGACTACATTCATTTCTTCGGGGGAATCATAGACCATTTGGCGAAAAGGGTTGGTATAATCTTTTTGCCGTGACGCATAGATCTCTTTGGTCATCCAATCGCGGGTGGCGATACTGTCCCGCAGTAATTGCGCCAGTCCTGTCTTACCCATTTTCTTTAACGTTGAACCGTGTACTGTTTTCAGTGCTGCCAGCGCATGCACGAGCTTATCCATAGCGTACTGGTCGCCCTGGCGGATATAGAATTGATGTACGCCGTTCCAGGATTTGATCTTGCCGGCATGGATCTGGCTGATGAGTTTGTCGAGCTCGCTTTTACGGATGAGCTGGCCGCCGGCATTGACCCAGGGCTGTAGTGTTGGGTTGGCGGGGAGGGCTCCGAGGAGGTCTTCGAATGAGGAGATGTCATGCTGACGGATGAAGGCGAGTAAGCGGGTCGCTGCGTACCAGGCGATGAGTTGGCGGAAGAGGGTGTAGGCCTGGGATACTTTGACGAGTTTGACTTTGCGGTCGGTATTCTCCCAGCCTTCGGCGAGGATTTCGAGGTCGTCGGCGCGGTCGGGGGTGTTGCGGAGGAGGTCGGCGCCGATGCGGATGAGGTCTTCGTCAGAAATACGCTTGGGGGCAGATTTGGGGGCAGCGGCTGCGGACTGGCGGGAGGCGGCCAGGCCGGTGTATTTTTCCAGCAGGGTGAGGGAGGTAATGATTTCTCCGACGGTATCGGGAGCGAGGAAATCGAATTCCAGCAGCTGGGTCTTGTCGATGCGCTTGTCGCGGTCGGTATATTTCCAGGAATTACGGGCCAGCGCATACATGTTATGCAGGAACCAGTAGGCGGGCATGACGATGAGTTCGTCCTTGCTGACGTCGTTGCTGATCAGTGCGAAGGGGATGGGGATGTCGAGTTCGGCAGGATAATCGCCCTTGGCCAGGATGGAGAAGGAGGCAAAGCGGGAATTGTGTTTCAGGCTAACGCAAAGGCCTGGCCAGAAACCACGCCCGGCAACGATCTCCCCGTCGGGACTTCGTGAATTGTGATTGGAGCCGATGGTGGCGCCGGCGGCCATATTGCTTTGTCCCATGACGAGAGCGGCGCAGAGGAAGGAGTTATTATGATGCTGTTCGTGTGCCGGGAAGATCAGGGAATTGAGCACTTCGCAGCAGGAAATCGTGGCATTATTTCCCAAATAGGAATTGATGAGTCGGGCGCCATATTTCAATTGAGAATGGGAAGCCATCACAAAACGGACGGCTTTCACTCCATAAAAGACCCGACAGCCAAAACCCACGATACCATTGACCATTTCGCAGCCTTCCCCGATCTGCGAGGCTGCTTCCGCGGAGGAATTGATGGTGAGGTTCTTGAGCTTGTTGGCGCCCTTGAGATAGGCGTCGCTGCCGATCCATACATCCTTGATGATCTTGCAATTCTTGATGACTGTCCGGTCGCCAATCTTGCCGTAGTAGCCGCGGCGGTTGTCGAAGGCGGAAGCTGTCAGCTCTTTGAATCTTTCCTGCAGGGCAGTGTCTTCCCGAAATCGGCTCCACAGCCATGCGTCGCCCGGCAGCATGCCATTGAAGGGGATGATGCTGCGGCCGCCGTTCTCATTGCATACTTCCAGCCAGATGCGGATTGATTCTTCTTCGCCCTCTTTGAGGATGCCATTGCCGAATTTGGCATGGTCCGTCGTGGTGAGCTCATTGGTATTGACGATCATTACATCATTGCCGATGACGTAATGGGAGAGGTAGTTTGTGTTATCGATGCAGACGTTGTCCCCGAGATCACAGCTGATGATGGTGCTGTTGTACAAGCCGACGGGCCGGCGGAGGTTATGGAACTCGAGGAAGAAGGGGGTTAGCTTGCCGATGCGGACGAGGCCGAAGAATTTGCAGTTTTGGACCAGCTCGGGATTGAATTCGTCGGATACGAGGATGTCATTCCAGTTGGCGGAGGTATTTCGGTTGCGCACCAACACTTCTATCTCATAGGCTGTCAATTGGCGATAGCCGATGCCGCTGCGGTTCTGTATATTCCGCAGGTAATATTCGTCTTTTCCTTTTGGGAGATAGCGGCTATCGATGAACTGGTAGCCTAAAGAGCCGATCGGACTTTTTTTGATGACATTCATTTTGAAAAAGCATTGATGATCTTGGATGATCCCGGATGATCCCGGGTCAGCTTAGGCGAT
>JAMFSL010000349.1 GCA_026225275.1 Puia dinghuensis | reverse complement strand
GTAAATGAACTGCCCTTTCCCGGCTCGCTCTCTACTTCCAGCGAGCCCTCCATGATCTCCGCGAGATTCCTCGCTATCGTAAGTCCCAGACCTGTACCGCCGTACCGCCGCGAGGTCGAAGTATCCGCCTGCATAAAGCTCTCGAAGATCCGGCCCAATTTATCGCCGGGTATGCCGATGCCGGTATCCTGAACAGTTAGTTCGATCGGTTGGACTTTCCGGCCATCGTTAACCTGCCCGTCACCGCCTTTCTTCAGCGATACGGTCACTTCTCCTTTCGCGGTGAACTTGATAGCATTGCCCAATAGGTTGATGAGGATCTGCTGTATTCTTCCGGGATCGCCCAACATCTCAACCGGCAGAGAGGGATCGGTGGTACAGATCAACTCCAGCTTTTTCTCGAAAGCCTTTATCGCCAGTGAACCAACCGTCTCTTCAACCAGTTGGCACAAATTGAATGCCCTGTTCTCGACGGTCATCTTACCAGCTTCTATTTTGGAATGATCCAGGATATCGTTGATGATACCCAGCAGATTGTTGCCGGACCGGTGTACGTTCTCCAGGTATTCCCGCTGCGGACGCTGCAGATCCGTGGTCAGCGTCAGGTCCGTAAACCCGATGATCGCATTCATGGGCGTCCGCAGTTCATGACTCATATTCGCCATAAATTCGCTTTTGGCACGGCTGGCCTTTTCCGCCACCTCCCTCGCCTGGCGCTCCTCATCCCGTGACAGAGCCAGCTCATGCGTGCGATGAGCTACCTCTTTTTCCAGCTTCTTCTTCTGTCTATCGACCGCCCTGAATCGGAGGCGGAAGATCGCTACCAGGATCGCCAGGATACCTGCCGCTGCCAAAAACCGAAACCACCAGGTCTGCCAGAACGGCGGCAATATCGTTAACCGAAGGCTCGCGCCCGCAGGAGACCAGTGACCATCGTTATCCCATCCCCTGACCTCGAAAGTATACGTGCCGGGATCCAGGTTGGTATAGGTGGCCGTTCGCTTCGTTCCAACATCGTTCCAGGTGGCATCGAATCCTTCCAGCCGGTAGGCATAGTGCTTTTTGTCTGTCAGGGTATAATTTAATGAAGCGAACTCCAGCGAGATGACCGAATTCTTATAAGGTATCGTGATCTCTTTTGTCATGGTGATATCCCTGGTCAATGGCGAAGGATGCAGCGAATCCCCGATGATCACCTCTTTGTTGAAGATCGAAAAACCCGTGATCAGCAGCGGTGGGTCGAAGGGATAGTCCCGGATACTATCAGGGTCAATCTTGTTGAAGCCATTGATCCCGCCAAAATATAAAGCACCTGAAGGACTCTTAAAACAGGCATGCGGCTTGAACTGGTTCGATTGTAATCCATCGGCCGTCGAGAAGTTTTTGATCTGACCAGTCCGCGGATCCAGCCGGGACAGCCCATTATTGGTACTGACCCACAACCGCCCGTCGTTATCCTCCAGGATACCGAAGATCACCGAACTGGGCAAACCCTCTCTGGTTCCATAGACGGTGAAATGTCCGCTCTTCCGATCCAGCAGATTCAGTCCGTCCGCCGTACAGACCCAGAAATTATGTTTGCTGTCGGCATAGATATAATTGATAGTATTATTGCTCAGGCTGTTCTTGTCCGGTTCGTGGACAAAATGTTTGCATATCCCGGTATATTCATCGAGCCTGTCGAGGCCGCCGTCAAAAGTGCCGATCCAAAGAATGCCATTGCTGTCCGACAACAGGGTGTTCAACCGGTCGCTTCCGGGACTGTTGGGATCAGCCGCATCATGTTTATAATGTTGAAATCCGCCGGTCTTTGTATTGAACTGGTTGAGGCCGTCTCCGTAGGTGGCCACCCATACGGTTCCTTCGCCGTCGTCAGTTATGGCATAGACATTATTTCCGCCGAGGCTGTTGCTGTCCGCATCGTCATGTTTGTACTGATGAACGACCTTCCCTTCCCTTGAGATCACCGTGATCCCATTACCCCAGGTGCCCGCCCACAGATTCCCCGTCGCATCTTCACACAGGCTAAGGACATTATTTCCGCCGATGCTTTTGCCATTAGCCGCACCATGGACAAAATGCGTGAACTTTCCCGTCTGTGGGTCCAGCTGGTCGAGACCTCCGCCATCCGTACCTATCCACAAATGATCCTTGTCTCCTTTGATATCCAGCACATTGTTGTTGGCCAGGCTTTCGGCGGAGCTGCTATGCTTGTAACAGACGAAATTGTTGGCGCTCTTATTGAAGAAATTGACGCCGCCATCAGCGGTGCCAACCCACATATTTCCCTGCGGATCGGGGTACAGCACATAGATAGAATTATTGTTGAGACTGGCATTATCGACATCGTCCTTTGCACAGGTGCGGAAACCGGTCAGGTCTTTGTCCAGGATGCTGATGCCGCCATTCTCCGTCCCGATCCAAAGATTACCCTGATCGTCATCCGCCAGCGCAAGCACTACATTGGCGACGAGGCTGTTTGCATTTTGCGGATCATTTTTGAAATGCCGGAAAGTTTCATGCAGGGAATCCAACAGATCCAACCCGCCGTCCCGCGTCCCAACCCAAAGTCGTTGCTGTCGGTCCTCTGTTATTTTCGTCACTGTATTCGCTGCCAGCGAACCCGGATCGCCTTGACGGTGAAGATACCGGATAAAGGTTTGCGTCCGTGGGTCATAGCGATCCAACCCGCCGCGCGAAGTCCCTAGCCAGATACGATGAGCATGGTCTTCCAGGATCGTTAGGATATCGTTGTCGCTCAGGCTGCCTGGCTGGCTGGCAACAGAGGTCAACAGTAACACCTTGCCGGTTTTCGGATCATATACCCATGCTCCGCGATCGTTTGAGCCGACCCAGATCCGGCCCTGGCTGTCTTCCATCAACGAGTTGATAAAATCCGAATGAATAAGATTGCCGTACCGAACGAATCGCCGCCTCGCCCGGTCGAACCGGTTCAGGCCACCGCCCCAGGTTCCTACCCAGAAATCCCCGTTCCGGTCCTCGATGATCGATGTCACGAAATTGCTGCTGAGGCTTTGCGAATCTTCCGGGATGGTTTTATAGATCTCGAATTCGTAACCGTCATATCGGTTGAGCCCGTCCCTGGTGCCGAACCACATGAAGCCCTGTTTGTCGCGCAGGATACAAGTGACGTTGTTCGCCGACAGGCCCGTTCGGGTGTTTAAATGGGAAAAATTGATGTTTTGGGGTTGAGAATGAGCGATGTAGACAGCAAGCTGCAGCAGTAAGAAAAGGGGCAATCGATTGGGCCTCATAAGGATTGATTAAAGGGTCATATAAGAAAACGCAGCTATGTCTTCAAAGGATGGCTATACTAGAAGCTTTTTTGCAATATGATAAGCGTTTTCACTTATTCGCATTGTTTCCGCCGGAATCACGCCGGGACGCCAAAATCCCCCCAATACCCGCCGAATACTCAATCCCCCCTCCCTATCCCCGCGGAAATCTCTAATTTAGGTGGACCATGTCCCGCCTTTTGCTTTATATAGGACTGTCAGTCGCTGCCATCCTGCAGCTCGCCATCCTGCGCGCCCAATCCCCGGCAGCACCCGCGGCCGCACCGTCGAACGCCCCCCTGACCGCCGCGGCCCCCCCCAGCCTGGCCTTCGAGCACCTCACCATGGAACAGGGCCTGCCCTCGGACTGGATCAACAGCATGATCATCGACCATAAAGGCTATATCTGGGTCGCCACGAACAACGGCCTCTGCCGCTATAACGGCTACGATTTCGTCACCTATAAATTCAACCCGCACGATCCGCATTCGCTGAATCAAAACCTCACGCTTTCGCTGTTCGAGGATGGAGACGGCGATATCTGGGTAGGCAACATCGAAGGCGGCATCAATAAATTCGATCGCAATACGGCGACATTCATCAATTACCGGCCGCCACAACCACCCGGCCGATTCGAGACGGTCCTCCGGTCGGTATCGGCGATGAACGAAGACAAACAAGGCTTTTATTGGGTAGGCTCTTTTTCAGGTGAGCTCCGTCGCTTTAACAAGGCCACCGGCCAGTTCTCCCCGGTGGACTATTCCCTCGGGTTCCATCCCCTTCCCGGCGATCTCCGCCCGATCGACCTTATCCATTGCATCTACCGCGATAAAAACCATGACCTGTGGATCGGCAATAAGTCGGGACTGCACCTGCTGGTCCTCTATTCCGCAGCGCGCGGTCCAACACGGTCTCCCGGCACCCCCCCCGACCAGACCGCCCCCCACTTCAAAACTTTCGCCCATGACCCGTCAGACCCGACCTCACTGGATGGTCAGGAAGTCTTCAGCATCTTCGAAGACCACGCCGGCGCCCTCTGGGTCTCTGCCGATTCCACGCTGAACCTGCTGGACCGCAAAACAGGCCGCTTTATCCACTACCGTCATAACCCGGCAGATCCAACGTCGTACGCCGGCGGCGGCGCTGGCACGATCGCCGAAGATGCGGACGGCTATCTATGGATCACGGTCAATAAAGGCATGGACCGCCTGGACCCGCAGCGACGGCATTTTGACCATTTTGTGGCGGATCCTGATAACCCAAACAGCATGAAGAATGTCGGGGGCAGCCATCTGGCGATCGACCAGGCCGGTAATATCTGGATCGGCGGCTATGGCATCGATAAGCTGAACCCGAAGCAACCCCCTATCACGACCTATCGGTACGACACGCATAGCCATTACGCTATGAAGGGTATGTTCAGTAATATCATGGAAGACCATCGGGGCACAGTTTGGGTATGCAATGGCGATGGCCTCAGCGCCATGGACCGGCATACGGGGACTTTTACCCATTACCGACACGATCCGGCGGATCCCTATAGTATCAGCAGCAACTATTGCAGCGCACTGCTGGAAGATGATGAAAAAATGATCTGGGTCACCACCTGGTCGGGGACGGTGGACAGATTCGATCCGCACACTGGCCGGTTTACGCATTATATCGGCCCGGATGGGCGGTTCAAAAACATCGAACGTCACTACTACCACGTTCTCTTCCAGGATCACCATGGCACTATCTGGATCGGAGAAAACAGCAGCGGCGTGACGGCACTGGACTACAAACAAAATACCATCCGGCATTTCGGCCATGACCCCGCCGACCCCGACGGGCTCTCGGATTATCAGGCTAATTGTATCATCGAGGACCGGCAAGGCTATCTCTGGATCGGTCACGGTAGCGTCGCGACTGACAGGTTAGACCCGCGGACGGGCCGCTTCGAACATTACCAGTACCAACCCGATAATCCCGGCGGCATCAGCTCGAATTGCGTGAATGTCATCATGACGGACAGCAAGGGCCGGCTGTGGTTCGGTACCGCGGGTGGCGGCCTTTGCCGCTATGACGACTCGACGCGAACTTTCAGAACCTACACGGAAAAAGATGGCCTGCTCGACAATACGATCAACTCTATCGTCGAAGACAACTCCGGCATCCTGTGGCTGGGAACCGGCGCAGGCATCTGCCGCTTCGACCCGGAAAAAAAATCTTTCACCGATTTCAATTATCCCAATATGCCGACCGATAATCCTACTACCCTGCTGTTGGCCAGGACCCGCGATGGCTGGCTGTGGTTCAGTAATATTGGCGACAGTATCAGCGCATTCGATCCGGCGGCGCTTCACCCGAACACCTACGTTCCCCCGGTGGAGATCACACGCTTCAAAGTCTTCGATCAGGACCGGCCTGTCAACGACAAACTATCGGAAATCGATCTGCCCTATAATCAAAACTTTTTCTCTTTCGAATTCGCCGCGCTGAATTATACGGATTCACGGAAGAATCAATACGCTTACCGCCTGGATGGGGTAGACAAGGAATGGGTCCACAGCGGGACGCGGCGGGTGGCGGCTTATACGGATCTCGCGCCGGGCACTTATACGTTCCGTGTCGTGGGCAGCAATAACGAAGGGGTCTGGAATACCCATGACGCCAGCATCCGGATCTTCATTTCCCCGCCCTGGTGGCGGACATGGTGGGCCTATACGGCGTATGTACTCTGTATCCTTGCCCTCTGGTATTATCTCGAAAGACGGCAGCAAAAAAGATTGATTGCCCGGGAACGCGACAAGGGCAAGGCCCGCGAGCTGGAAATGCAGGCCCTGCGCGCCCAGATGAACCCGCATTTTATCTTCAACTCCCTCACCTCGATCAATCGGTTCATCCTGAAGAACGACAGGCTGGCGGCATCGGATTACCTGACCCGGTTTGCCCGGCTCATCCGCATGGTCCTCAACCATTCGAAGCAGGCGCTGATCCCGTTGGATGATGAGCTGGATATGTTGAGGCTGTATCTGGATATGGAAAAACTACGCTTTAAGGAAGTTTTCGACTACCGTATCGACGCTGGCAACGACGCCGATCGCGAGAATATCCTCATTCCGCC
>JAMFSL010000348.1 GCA_026225275.1 Puia dinghuensis | reverse complement strand
TAGCATAGCATCATGACATACGAAGAACTGGTAAAAAAGCATCCTGGCTCTCTGGTGGAGAAAATCGTGACAGAAGTGGTGAATAAAGATTTCGTCGAGGTTCACTTCGAGGATGAGGACGATGAACAGTGGGCAGTAATAAAGGTGCACATCTATGAAGAGGACAAGGAGATGGCGATACGGTTACTAGCCGACGACCAATGGGTATTGCAATTTGGATACTATGATGATGAGGATGAATTCATTGAACTGCTTCAGCCGCTTACCCAGCTGGAAATAGATCTGATTCCCAAGGGGCTTCAAAAGGTCATGCGCAAAGTCCTGGCGAGTGAGGAAGGTTTGCGGCTGCCGGGGAATTTCCTAAGCAGATAGAACAGAACTTTATGGGGTCGCATGATCGGTCGTCCAGGTTGCGTCTCTATTCACTTCTCAGGCTTTTCACCGGGTTGGCCAAGGCGGCTTTGACCGATTGGAAACATACTGTTATAAGTGCAATCAAGATAGCGCCGAGTCCGGCTGCCGCAAACATCCACCAGCTGATGGTGATCTTATAGGCGAAATCCTGCAGCCACTTGTTCATAGCCCACCATGCAACAGGCGATGCAATAAGGATGGCGAGTAACACCAGCTTGATAAAGTCTATGGATAGGAGCGTGGTAATGCTCTGTACGCTTGCTCCCAGAACTTTGCGGATGCCAATCTCCTTGCTGCGCTGCTCGGCCATGAACGCGGAAAGGGCGAAAAGACCCAGGCAGGCGATGATGATAGCCAATACTGCAAAACTGGTGAAGATGCTGCCGGTGCGTATTACATCGGCATACATGTTGGTGAATTCCTCGTCGAGGAAAGTATAGCGGATCGCCTGGTCGGGTGAATATTTTTTCCATAGCGCCGAAACATCGGCAATGGTATGCTGCACATCGCCGCCGCGGAATTTGATGGTCATCATGGACTTGCTCAGACCGATACGAAGCACCATGGGTGAAATACCGCCGCGCAGCGACTCGTAATTGAAGTCCTCTACTACACCGATAACCGTAAAATCACCACTTATGCTGGTGATGCGTGCGCCAACCGGATTTTTCAAACCGAGTTTTTTGACCAGGCTTTGATTGATAATGACTGATTGGCCTGCCGTGTCAGTTGCCATATCATTGGAGAAATCCCTGCCTTCAACCAGCTTGATGCCAAGTGTCTTGAGGTAAGTATCGTCTATCTGCCAAATCTGGCCCCAAACTGCCACGTCCAGCTTTTCGCGCCCTTCTTTGGTGAACATATTTCCGTTACGGTTGGTACCGTTTACGGGTAAAAAATCGCTTATCGATACGCTGTTTACCGAAGCTATCCTGGATAGTTCCGTTTTGAGATCCCTGACTTTCTGATCGCTCAGCGTATTGGTGCCTTGCAGTATCATTACCTGGTCCTTATCAAAACCGACCTTGCGGTTCAGAATAAAATGCATTTGATTGTAGATAACGATCGTGCTGATAATAAGGATAATGGAAGCCGTAAACTGGAAAACCACCAGGCTATTACGCAGCAGCGGGCTCTTGCTGCCGCCGCTGACAGAACCCTTCAACACGTCTATGGGTCGGAAACCCGACAGGTAAAAAGCAGGATACAAACCGGCAAAAGTGCCAACGATCATGGCCGATACCAGGATCGCGGGCACAAACCACCATTCACCCCATGGCATGACGAGCGATTTGGAAGCTATCCCATTGAAATAAGGTAACAACAGCCACGCGACGGCGATGCCCAGCACAAATGAGATGAGGCTGTAAATCAATGATTCGGTCAGGAACTGGCTGATCAAACTGCTGCGGTAGGAGCCCACCACTTTTCTTAATCCGACTTCCTTCGCCCGGTTGGCCGATTTTGCGGTCGACAGGTTAATGAAATTGATGCAGGCGATCACTAAAATAAATGCTGCTATCGCGCCGAACAACCAGATAAAGCGGATGTCGCCATGTGGGAACCCATCCGGGTAATCGTAAGAATAGAGGTTAATATCCTTTACCGGTTGCATGTGGAAATGGACCTTTTTTAGTTCTTTTTCAGGGTCAGCCCCACCACCTTTGAGGTATTCGGGCCGCAAATAATTGTTGATCAGATCGGCATTTAATTTTTTCTCGAATGCCGCCACATCGACGCCGGCTTTCAGCTTGATGTAGACCCAATAGTTGTAAAAGGACCAGCTATATTCGCCGGGCCAAAATTCCTTTCCGGAGAGCGTAAGCAAGAAGCTGAATGGGTGTAAATGCGAGGAGGCGGGGATATCGGCCATCACAGCGCTGATACGATAGGGGTTAGCCTTATCATTGTTAAGGTACATTACCTGGCCGATCGGATTCTGGCCGTGATAGTACTTATCGGCCACGGTTTGGGAGATCACCATCGTTAGCGGCTCCTTTAAAGCCGTTCTACCATTGCCGGACACCATTGGCAATTGGAAAGCGTCGAGGAATGACTGATCGGCGTAAATAAAGCCTTCCTCGTGCCTGTTTTGCGCCTGATCGGCGCGGCGCACTTCCATGGGCCATGAAGGCTGGATACGCCCTGAATAGGCTACTTCCGCTAAATCTTTCTCAATATCCTTCGACATGGGCGCCGGCCACTCGTATCCTATATCGAATTGGCCGTTACCTTCCACCCGGTAAATTTGGTCCGCGTCAGGATAGCTACTGTCATGACCCGTCTCGTCACGAATATATAACCCTATCAACAGACAGGCAGCGATACCCAGGGCGAATCCCCCGATCTTGATCGCCGCATACATCTTTTGCTTACGCATCTGGCGGTAAGCGATCTTAAGGTAATTCCTGATCATAATATTGCGTTTTGGGATTTCAGGAGCCCAATTCGGCAGGCTTCCCGAACGCAATATTACCGGTCGTATTCGTGACCGAAGTGCCGACTTATCAATTGGTACCTCTTTTTTCAGGCTGTTTTTGTATTCCGCCGGGGTTTTGCCGGTCATTTCCTTGAAGACCCGGTTGAAAGTCGTTTTCGAATTAAACCCAGACTCATAGGCGATACCGAGGAGGGTGAGCTGGTCATTGGCCGGGTCCTGCATTTTCCGGGCGATTTCACGAACCCGAAATTCGTTAATAAAATCACTAAAGTTTTTTTCCTGGCCCATGTTGATGATCCGGGATAAGTCATGCGGAGGGATCCTCAGCTTTACCGCCAGTGTGGCCAATGTCAGTTCGGGATCCTCATAGAGACGGTTTGCAGCGACCGCTTCCTTCAACCTTCGGCCTTTCTCCTTTGCATCCGATCTGTCCTTTATAGGCGTTGTCAGCTGGACTCCGCTATCGGGTTTTAGCATCGCCGCCACGGCCATTCCAGCCAATACAAAGGCAATAGTCAAATAGAAAGTATCGCTAAAAAGCGATAAAACGCAAAAAAAGCCGAGCAGGACCAAGGCGTGGTCCAGCCGGCGGAAAGCAAAGCGCGGCCTGTCCATCAGCACCGGCTGCAGCCTGCGATAAAAATCCTCGATCTGCCGATGGCATAGATATAAATAGATAGTGACCGAAACCAATACCAGCCAGGCCGGCATCCAAAATCCCACGAGCAAAGGGCAATAATGCAACACATCTTTCCGCCGGAGCCGCCGGTCCGGGCGGGTTAGCTGTCGGACATAAAAATATAGCAGCGGCCCCAGCGCTGGTAGGAAAAGCGGTGTCAATCCACCAGTCTTCAGCACGATCACGGCTAATGCCGAACTCAAAAACAAATTGGCTGTTTGGCCGGGCCTTTTTGCGAACCCCAAAAGCAACGCAATCGTCAGCCCCGAGAACAAGGTTCCCAGGGAGGCCAGATCGTACAGACCGATATGAAAAAAATAGGGTTTCAAGTGCGGTAAGATAATCAATATTGGGGCTCGTAGATCTACGAGCTTCGACGTCGGGTAGTACTCGGTCGTAAGGGTATGTGCCTAACGAGGGTTAAGTTAACTGCCGAAAGATGGGAATAGTCGGGCCAAAAGCATGGCGGGACAGGGAAAGGGTTGCATCTTCGTATCACCAAAAACGATATATCAAACTAAATCCGAAACCGAAGAGAACCCAACCTTAGATCGAACCGAGGACGACCGTTGCTAAAATCCAAATCTGAAAAACCGACCCTAAAGCCTCCTGTGACGCAAGCAAACCCTTGAAACCAGCCTCGCCGTAGATGTGTCTTGACCCCCTTTAATCTGTATCCAGGCCTGAGCCAAAAACTGTGCAATCGAAACCCTTCAGTGAATGAATTAACCCGCCGGGACCCTGGCGGGTTTTTGTTATGCTGGGCGTGGTGGCGGTATCTTGGCTTCTTTGATGTTCAATGGGCTTGTTCCCAGCACCTTACCCTGCAATGCGGCCATTGCCTGTGCTGCCTGGTCATCCCGCATTTCAACGATTCCTTTGCCCCTGCTGAGGCCCGAAATAGGGTCAATGATGATTTTTGTATACTCAACCCAGCCAAAGGGATTAAAGAGGCGCTGAAGATCAAATTTGTCAAAATCCCTCGGCAGTCCAGATATTGTCATTCGCATAGGACAAAAATACACTGTTTTTGCGGACTTCATAGCTCTTGGGTTTTGAATACTTAAATATTATTCAAAGTGCTTATATGAATAGATCGCCGGGCATACATTGGTGAGACTTTCCTATGTTTATGGCTTAATTTATTTATTGGATGAGTAGCATTTTATTTTCTGTTGGTAAGGTTCTCCCGATAGTCGCCGGCTGGACAGGCACGATATCCTATCTGGCTGCGTATCTTCTGCTGAGCATGAACAAGTTGAAGGCTGATGACAGGCTCTATCACGCGATGAATATCGTTGGCGCCGCCGGCCTGACCTATAATGCCGTTGTGCTAAACGATTTTCCCAATATCATTGTCAACGTCATTTGGGGTGTCATCGCCTTCTGGGCTATTTCTTCGATTGTGCGGGCGAAGCGAAATTGAGATGGATCATAGCCTGCTTCTTATATTGATTCAACTTAGCCTGGTACTCCTTTTTATCGTCGACCAGGCTTAGATAGTAATAGGCGCCGTCAACCAGTACGAAGACGATGTCTGCGGTAAGACCGGGATCGGCTACATCGAGCACGCCTTTATCCCTGCAATCGGATATCAGCTGCTCCAGCCGTTTCCGCAAGGTATCCAGCAGCATTTTATATTTCCCCTTGATGATCTTATCGCGGAAAGCCAGCGAATAGCAACTGTAGGACACACTGTCATCGAAGAGGATATTCCACTTGCTTGAAAAAATATTGTCGATGACTTTCAGCAAAGTATCCCCGGGGTGAGCGGCATCTTCGGCCGGGATATTATAGATCAGCAGATACTTGTCCAGGATATACTCGATCAATCCATAGATCAGGTGCTCCCTTGTCTTGAAGTAATGTATCACGAGACTAGGATTGATACCTATCGATTCCGCCGTTTTGGCGATCGAGGCATTTTCCAATCCTTCCTTTTTGGCAACCTTATAAAAGGCCTTGATGATCTCCTTCTGTCGGGGTTCTTTCAGACTTTTTCTTCCCATGTAGATAATATGATGTAGAGGGGCGTGGCGGCGCTATTGGTTTGCAGACAAATATAAGTAAATGAAAGATTTCATCGCACAGAAAAATCCGGCAATTCCTTAAAACCAAAATTATCTTATCGTGAACTTATGATTAATTTTAAATTAATTGAACGTTCATTCAATATAAGTTGATTCTGGCGTCGCTTTATTCGCCATATTTGTGCACGCTAAACTGCTCTTATCGATCAACATTTATTCTTTATCAAAACACTTTCTGATATGAAAAAGGCTGCTTTCGCCATTTCATTCTTTATGGCTTTGTATTGTGCCGGGTTTTCGCAAAAGACGACTGTCAACGGCACTGTTAGATCCGGGACTGATAGTACCACGCTGGCCGGGGTGTCTGTCGTGATCAAGGGTACCCATGCCGGAACGACTACCAATTCGGAGGGATCCTATTCCATTACAACAACGGGGGATGATGTGCTCCTGTTTTCCTTTTCCGGCTATTCGTTGCAGGAACTGCCCGTCAAAGGCAAAGGCCATATCGATATCTATCTGCAAACGACCCAGTTGAATGAAGTAGTGGTTACTGCGCTCGGCATCAAGAAAGAGGCGAAGTCGCTGGGTTATTCCGTCCAGCAGGTCAGCGGCGAGACGATGGAGAAAGTCAAGGAGCCTACCGTAGCCAGCGCCCTCACGGGCAAGGTGGCCGGTCTCGACATCACCAACACCTCAGACTTCTTCCAGTCCCCCGGCGTCTCGCTGCGGGGTCTGACGCCGTTATACGTTATTGATGGAATTCCGGACCTGGAAGGGGACGTGTATAAGATCAATTCAGACGATATAGAGAGCGTGTCCGTGTTGAAAGGTCCCTCTGCAGCAGCCCTGTACGGGTCCATCGGAATAAACGGCGCCATCCTTTATACGACCAAGAGAGGTAAAAAAGGCAGGTTCGGCATCGACATCAACTCCTCTACGCTGATCCAGACGGGATATATCCGCATTCCCAAAGTCCAGACAGAATATGGGGATGGCTATGACGGGGTATACGCCTATGTCGACGGCTCCGGCTCCGGCACGGAAGGCGGCGGCTGGATCTGGGGTCCTAAGCTGAACCAGAAAGATCCTTCCACTCCGAGCGGTTATTATGAGACGACCCAGTACAATAGCCCGGTCGATCCTACCACCGGCAATCTGGTACCGCTGCCGTGGATTGCCCGGGGCAAGAACAACCTGAAGAATTTCTTTCAGACGGGAGTATTGTCTACCAATAACGTCAGTGCTTATTGGGGCGGAGATAAAGGTGTGTTC
This sequence comes from Puia dinghuensis, assembly GCA_026225275.1. Lineage (GTDB taxonomy): Bacteria > Bacteroidota > Bacteroidia > Chitinophagales > Chitinophagaceae > Puia > Puia dinghuensis_B. Next base: position 133 of record JAMFSL010000348.1, on the reverse strand, counting down.
CGCGTTTCTGTAGCCGATATCGATCAGAAAGGGACCATGCCCAATACCAATATGCAGAATCCCTCCTTTTCCATCGCCGGCAATTTTAACCTCACCGACAAGTTGAGTCTCGACGCCCGTATAACCTATAACC
>JAMFSL010000347.1 GCA_026225275.1 Puia dinghuensis | reverse complement strand
GGTCCGGACAGGAAGGTCCGGCAGCAAAGCGGCCAGCAGCGCTATCAATGCCGACCCCAGCATCACGAAAATACCCACTCTTTTGTCGGGGCATTGTCCCCCATAACAGGCCGTATAAAGGAGATAGGTCTTGAAGGCAAAGGCAATAGCCAACGCAGCAATGAGGATATTGGCACGTTTGGCCCATACTCTGGGAATGGCGAACAGCATGATCTCCACTACACTGAAAAAGATCAGTACTTTACCCGGACGGCCATAGATATTATTTTCAGAAAAAAAACCGGTGAAATTTTTTCCCAGGTCAGGGAAATAGGCCCAGGGCATAAAACAGGCCGCTATCAGCAAAAGGGCCGCTGCCATTCCGATCCATTGCGAATACTTCATGCCGCGAATGTAGGAGAATTACCGGATGATCTCGAATGTTTTGGCATAGCCAACGCCGCGGATCTCAACAATATACACCCCATGTGCAAGGCCTGCTGCGGAAACGGTCTGCTGTGTCTGGCCCGTCGCAATGGAGCGCTGCATATGGCTGACGATCATCCCGCTGGAAGTCAGCAACCTGATATTCAATGTAGCGGCGGCGTTGGCAGAAAACAGCAATACAGGATCGTTCGGCCCTGGCTGATTGTTTAACAATTTTATCTGCAGTGCCGACCCCGGAAGGGTTACCTCGTCGACGCCACTGTATTGGGTATAACCGTCATTGTCCACGCTTTCTATCCGGTAATAATTATTTCCGGCAGCAGCATTGTTATCCGTAAAAGCATAAGTGTTCCCCAACCCGAAATTCACCTGGCCTATCGGCGTGAACGAACTTCCGTCAGCGGAACGTTCGACAATGAATTGGCTGACATTCACCGCGTCACCGATCTGCCAGTTAAGATTGACCTGTTGATTGGCGCCGGGTTGAGCCGTAAAGGAAAGAAAGTTCAGCGGCAGTAAAACGGCGTCATTTACAATGAAAGTAAAAACTGCGTTATTCAGCAGGCTGACGTTTGTAAAGGTGACAATATTACTGCTATAGCTGGAAGCAGCGATACTGGTAATCGGAGCGGTAGCAAAATTACCAGTCCCATCGTCATCGATCAGCAGGGAAAAACTAGAAACAGTGGAGCCGGTGGTCAGACCGTTTGTATTGAAGGTCAGCGTTACTGTCGTTCCTACTGCATTGGTATGATCGACTTTCCATTGTCTTCCTACACGTTCAACGCCCGCTGGAGTTCCCGCAGGCAGACCGGTGGTTTGCTCCGCCAGTGACCCGCCATTATCACCCACCACGATGAAATCAAAATTATTCAGCGCGGATGGACTGGACAATACGATATTGCCCATGCCGTACTGACCGACCCCATTACCGCTGCCGGTATTGATGCTGTTGCTGCTGCTGAGGGTCAATCCGCTGCCATCGTCGCGGCCGATACCAAAAACATCGTTTGCATAGGTGGCATTGTAAGTCCAGAAAGTCGTACCTGCCGAGTTAACGAAACCTGCACCGGAGGGCGGTGGAAATCCATATTTAAAAGAAAGATACGATTGCATCTTCGACCGGTTGGCGGCCGAAAGCGCCGCATCATAGACCACCATTTCCGCGATATCACCCGAGGTAAAATAGCTTTGCGTACCACCGCCGACAGAAGAAGAGCCGATCACTCTGGTGCCGGCGCCCCCGCTTTGCGTAATGGTTCCCGTATTGTCCACATTGCCGTTCAGATAAATCGTCGACTGGTTAGTGCCCGTGCCTGCTTTTTCATAACCGCTGATATAGGGGGTACCGGCTGCCAGGTTAGTGCTGCCTAACAGGACGGTGCCCGTGCCCCAATAATTTACCTGGGTCGGACTACCTATAAATGTAGCCAATTGAATGTCGTTGGTTGCGGCGTTCTGGCTACCTAAAAAAACCTCCCCGTTGCCGGTGGATCCGGACGGTTGCACTACACAGTAGATCTCGAAGTTGCCAGCACCCCCAAGACCCAGGTTGCTGGCTATTTTCATAAAGTCGGACGTTCCATTGAATACGAGGGCCGGGTTAAAATTCATTTGATTGGCCGTTACCACGGGCTGATTGGCAGCTGTCGCTTGCGTCGCATTATTTCCGTTGACGCTTTGATCCTGCCATGCGGAGGAGTTCGAGCCAACGCTGCCGGCGCCGGTGCCGGCCTTTAACCAAAGTTGAAGATTAGTGCTGACGCCGCCGGGAGACTGCGCTATTCCGTCAAAGACGGACAATAAAAAACAAATCGGCAATAGGATATGGGTTCTAAAAACGCTCTTCACGCTCAGGGCTTTACGCACTCAAACGAAAAAGCGTACTATAAATTTCATCTGTGGTCGTTCTTACCCAAAAACAGACCCCAGGGTCCCGGGATGGGAAGGAACAGTCCGGGCGTGGCATGGTATTTTAATAAGTGCATCATATTATTCATCATTAAAATACAGCTTATGTTACGGTGGACACTGATTTTCCTGATTATAGCTATTATAGCAGGCGCGCTCGGCTTTTTTGGCATTGCCGCAGGTGCAGCTTCTATAGCTAAAGTATTGTTCTTTATCTTCATCGTGCTGTTCCTGGTATCACTCCTTGGAAGGGGCCGTTGGGGGCGCACTTCGGATCCTCTATAGTTTTGAGGCTCTGACCTGTCGCAAGAAAAATAGTAAAGCCGTTGCATGGTTATGCAGTGGCTTTTTTATGGGGCAGGGTTGTTTTTCCGCTTGTACAGGAATAGCTGCCATTTTTCTTCCGCTACGCCGGACTTATCCATCTCCGCACGCGCAAGGATGAAAAAAAGATCGGACAGCCTGTTGATATAGGCGCCAATCCAATCTTCGATCTCTTCGTCCCGCTGGAGGGTGACCAGCAACCGTTCGCCACGCCGCATCTGGGTGCGCACGACATGGCACAGCGCAGAGATCTCATTGCCGCCGGGCAACAGGAAATAGTCGGAGGCCGTCGTCATAGACGCTTCCAGTTCGTCGATCCACTGTTCGCAAAAATCCGCTCCATCCGCCGGCTTGGGATTTTTATTCTCCTTTGTGCAATCCGCTGGCCGTGCAAGATGGGACATCATGTCCATCAAATCTTTCTGAATGCGATGGAGGTTAGGCTGCCAGGGATGGTCGGCCCCCAATTTTACCCGCAGCAGGCCGATCGTCGAATTTACCTCGTCGAATGTACCATAGCAGTTGACGCGAACGTCGTCTTTATAAACACGCTTGCCGCCGAATAGCGCTGTAGTACCTTTATCGCCTTTCTTCGTATATATCTTCATGTTAAATGGTTGTCGGTGAATCAGGATATCGGTCATACTGTACAACGGATTCCATCTCCCGGCGCTTTTCCCACTCCAGGATCTCCAGTTCGGGACGGTTATAGAAGCCATCGGTGTAGCCGATGCACAGATAAGCCACCAGCTGATGACCTGGTGGTGCGTTCAGGATGCGGCACACTTTTTCCGGGTCCAGGATGCTTACCCAGCCCAGCCCGATGTTGAGCGCCCGGGCCATGAGCCACATATTCTGTATAGCACAAACTACGCTATAGAGACCGGTTTCGGGCATGGCTGTCTGGCCTAATACCGGCCCGGACGACGGCTTGTAAAAAACCGCCATATTGAGCGCGGCTTCGAGGATCCCTTCCAGCTTCAGGCTGGCGTATTGATGCCGGCGCTGGCCGAAATCGGGCTGTGCACCGGCATTTACTTCATCGAAGCTATTCCGTACTTGTTGCCGGATTGTTTTATCCCTGATCAATACAAAGTCCCAGGGCTGGGAGAAGCCGACAGAGGGGGCATGGAGCGCGGCCATCAGCAACTGGTCTATCTCCTGTTGTCCAAGGGGCTTATCAACGAAATGGCCTCCGCGCACATCACGGCGGTGAAGAATGATCTCCCGCAGCGCAGCCACGTCCTGTGGAGTGAAGAGCTTACCATCGAGTGTAGCCATGTGCGGGCGAATTTAGACTGATTTCCCGACCCAAAAAAATTATAGCCACCACGCCAGTACAACGGCGATCACCGTCAGTAAAGCAACGGTGTGGTTAATATATTTTACGTAAGCAAAATCCGTAGATGTAATGATCCGATCCTCCGTGCCGATAAAAGGTTTTTCAACGGTGACGCCATGATAAACATTCGGCCCTCCAAAGCGACAGCCAAGGATGCCGGCGAGAGCCGCTTCAGGATAGCCGGAGTTGGGGCTGGCATGTGCATGCCCATACCGGAAGACAAAGCGTGCGCCGCGCCTGCTGCCTGTCACTACCACCATCAGTAACGCCGTGATCCTGGCCGGAATAAAATTGGCCACGTCATCGAGACGTGCGGCAAAACGACCGAACAGTCTGTATGGCTCGCGCTTATACCCGATCATCGAATCCAGAGTATTGATCATTTTATACAACATCATGGCAGGCACTCCCCCAATGGCATAGAACAACAGTGGTGCAATGACACCATCGCTGAGATTCTCCGACATCGACTCTAAAACAGCTATGCGTACCTGCTGTTCCGTCAACCGGGCAGTTTCCCGGCCCACGATCCGGGATAGACGTATCCGCCCGGCATCCAGACCCTTTTTCTCCAGTGCATCGAAGACAGCCTGCCCTTCTCTCAGCAGGCTGGTGCCTGCCAGTCCGAAGAATACGCCGATACTTGCCAGTATATAATAGCCGGGCAGCCATAGCTGACGCACGAAAGAGAGTGCATAAAAGAAGAATACCCAGGTGAGCGCGCAGAGAACGATGGTCAGCACAGCGCCCCGCAGCAACCGGCGCCTACCCTTGTTGAGCCGTACCGTTGCCTGGTGAATCGCATAGCCGAATGCCCTTATCGGGTGAGGCCACCGCTGGGGATCGCCCAGCAGGATGTCGGCGGCATACCCCGCCAGCAACGGCACGATCATAGTCCAGTCCGGCTGCATTCGCGTAAGGCTTCAGTGAGTAATCGGTTATGTTCCGGAGACTGGCAGGCTACCCTGAAATGCCGGGATGTCAGTCCCCTGAAATTACTGGCGTCCCGGATAAGAAGACCGTGCCCGGTTATCAGATGTTCTTTGAGCACAGCCGCCGTAAATGAGACCGGCGTCTCCATCAAAAAATAGTGGGTCCCGGTATCGTATACTCGCCAACCGGTGGCCGATTGCAACTCTTCCCGCCAGGCGGCGGTATCCGCCAGCAATTGCCCGAGGGGCGGGTCAAATGATGACAGGTGACGGAAAATATACGAGCCTGCCTCTATAGCCAATCGGTTGACCGACCATGGCAGCTTACACTCCCTTAACCGGTCGATCAGGTTCACATGCCCTATGGCGAACCCGATGCGCAATCCCGGAATGCGACAGGATTTGGTCAGCGAACGCAGGATAAGGACGTTGTGATATTCACTCAGCCGGGACTGGATGCTGGTCACCGCCGCTGTAAACGCTATATAAGATTCGTCGATAACAAACACTATGTCCTGATGATCGTTCAGCAACCGGTGCAACTGGTCGGCCGGGAAAGCCAGACCGGTAGGATTGTTAGGCTGGCAGAGAAAGACCAGGCCGTTGGCCAAGCGCATGTCTGGCATCAGACTGTCCCAGGATAGAAAATGAATGTCCAGCCCATGCAGCCGGCAGGCATCTTCGTATTCAGCAAAGGAAGGCGTCAGGATGGTGGCTGTCTTCATGCGCCGGAACGCCTGTGCTGCCAGATAGATCGCCTCGGTCACCCCATTGGTGACCAGCACCTGGTCCGGCGCCACCCCATATGCCTCCGCCGCAATGGCCTGCAACGAATGGGCCGACGCTTCGGGATAATGAGTGATCGTATCGATCTTCTCCTGAAGGTGAGCTTTCAACCCCGCATCCAGCGGACCATATGGCACATTCGAGCTGAAATCCGCAAGGATAGGAACCTTATATCGATATGCGTCATCCCCGTGTCCTTCGATCATATGATTAATGCTGCGGCCTTTGCAAGGACCGGTAAATAAAGGACAAATCTACATGATCCCGGATATGTTGCGCCAGCATGTCGTATTGCTGTTGTTTGAACGCCGGGTAATCGGACCAGCGGATAGTATCCGGCCTGTGCCTGCCAGTCTGTTCCAGCAAGTTTTCGACAACCGCGCGATTGTCCAGGATGCCATGCATATAAGTTCCCCAGCACGTGGCCGATCGACAGTAACCATCAGGCTGACCTGTCGGTTCCGCCGGAAAATTCACCGGCCGTGGTAAGGCCGAACCACTATCTGTCTGTCCCATATGAATCTCATATCCTTCACAGAGCGGCCCTCGCTCATTTCCGAAATGAAAGGTTCTCCGGACGGTCGTCTTATCCTTAACCAGCGTCGTATGGACGGGCAGAAGGCCAAGTCCTTCCACGGTGCGCGGTTCTCCTTCCACCCCAAAGGGATCGGCGACTGTCAGCCCCATCATCTGGTATCCGCCGCAGATGCCCACCACGATGATACCCGCGGCCTCTGCCCGCAAAATGGCCTGGTCCAATCCCTGGTCGCGAAGGAAGAGCAGATCAGAAATGGTATTCTTACTTCCGGGCAGGATAACCATGTCTGAATGAGCCAGCTGGGCCGGATCGGCAGTATAGAATACGTGCAGCGGCTCGGTCCTTTCGAGCCAGAGGAAGTCCGTAAAATTGGACAGGTGCGGCAGCCGGATGACAGCGATATTGAACGCCCCGGCCTTATGAGCATGCGGCTTACTTTCCAGAGCAACGGAGTCCTCTTCTTCGATATGGATATTCCTATAAAAAGGCAATACACCGACAATGGGTGTACCTGTCAATTCCTCCAGTTGCCGCCGACCCTCTTCGAAAAGGCGGCCGTCACCTCTGAACTTATTGATGATGACGCCACGGATCAGCGCCTTTTCCTTTGGTGGCAACAGGGCAAGGGTACCATATACGCTGGCGAATACCCCTCCCCTGTCGATGTCTGCAACCAGGTATACATCTGCTGCAGCGTGTAGCGCCATCCGCATATTCGTGAGATCTTTCTTCCGCAGGTTGAGTTCCGAGATGCTGCCGGCTCCTTCCAGCACAATCGGATGATACTGGCGCGCGAGTCGGTCGTAAGCGCCTTTCACTTCTTCCCACAACGCAGCGCGGTCATTTCCCATGAAGTATTCATACGCCGATTGATGACCCGCCGGCCGGCCGTGTAATACCAGTTG
>JAMFSL010000346.1 GCA_026225275.1 Puia dinghuensis | reverse complement strand
TGATACCAACGCCTGCACGTCGATACCGGGAGGCCGGCTCCCATCTTTTACAAAGCACCAAATTTCAAATTCAAAGAACTCGTCATTTGTTCGTGACGCCTAGTATCCCGGATTTTGAGTGAGGTTGACATTGATCTGCGTCTCTCTGATGGGGATGGGATAGATGAGCTTATCCTGCGTCACATTGAAGCTTTGAGGCAGCAACCACCCATCTATTGCTTTCAGCGCCACACCCTTGGCCGTACAGACCGGTATCGCCTCACCCTCCCGGATCAGATCCGTCCATCGGTGGTTTTCAAAGGCCAGTTCATGCCGCATTTCCGTGGCGATATTATCGGGCGTGGCGGCCGTCTGCGGCGCCAGCCCGGCTCGCGTCCGCACCTGGTTCAGATACGGAAGTGCCGCCGCGCTTTTGTTCTCGTCCACCAGGCACTCCGCCAACAACAACAGACAGCCCGAATACCGAAAGACCGGGAAATCATCCGGTGTATTAAACGCAACCGCATAGGGAGGGTGAAAATATTTATTGATCATATAAAAGTAGGTTACCCCCGGCGTAGGAGTGTAGCCGACAGAACTTTTTAGATCCGTGATCGTAAAAGTTTCTACACCGCTGATCGTTCCCTCTACAACAGCTATGGAAGGATCCAACCTCAAATCCCCCGGCTCATAGGAAGACACCATTTCCTGTGTCGGAACATTCCAGCCGCTTTGGAGATTCATGGACCCGCCATTGTAGCCCATAATAGCTTGAGGATTAGTGGCCTTTGGCATAAATACCCACGCAAAGTCGCTTTGCAGACCGCTTACCAGGTCAGACAAATATTGGACCTCGAATATTGACTCCTGGTTGTTTTTATTAGTAGGATCAAATACTGAGGCATAACTGGGAAGGAGCGCATAATTCATATTTGTGATATCGGTCAGCTGTTTCTCCGCATCCGCATAGTCCTTTGTGGGTTCGGTCATATACGCATAAGCCAGCAACATTTTCGCGGCCCCCTGGCTGGCAATACCAGATTGAGGGAAGGACGTTACCACGGAAAGCAGGGGGATGGCGGTGGTCAGATCAGTGATGACCTGTTGGTAAACCGAGTCCGCCGAACTCCTCGGCAGAAATGCCCCGGCCGTACTCGTTATTTCCGTAAGCTGTAACGGAACGCCGCCAAAATGGGTGACCAGATCGTAATAATAGAACGCCCGGAGGAATAATGCCTGACCCTCGATGGAATCCTTTGCGCCCGTCGACAGACTGCCTGCATTCTTAATCTGTGCCAAAATCGTATTAGTCATTGAAATTCCCGAATAGTCGCTCGTGTACCGGTCACCGGGTGAGTTGGGCGCAGCACTGGTGGTTGCATCGTCCATGAATTCCGAATAATCTTCCCTGGTCACAAAACCCCTGTCCGCCATGTAAATGGTAAAAAAGGTATTGTCAGAGCGCATTTCATCCTGATAAATACCCACATTCACTACGCTGGTCAAAGGTGTGTAGGCGCCATTTAGCGCTTGTTGGAATTCGCCCAGATTTGCATAATAGGAGGCGGAGCTCAGCGAGGTAGGAGGCGTTAGATCCAAAAATTTCTTGCTGCAGGAGGACAAACCAACCATCCCCAAAATAATATATAATAGCTTCTTTTTCATATTTATTAATTAAGGAAAAAAAAAGGGGGTTCTTAAAAATTTATGTTTGCGCCCAGAGTATATACTTTGGAAATGGGAAACTGGGTAAAGTCACGTCCCTGGTTTAAACCGTTCAATCCGTACTCGCTGATTTCAGGATTCATCCCCTCATATTTGGTGAGCAGGAAAACATTCTGCCCGCTGAAATACACCCGCGCTCCCCTGACGACGTGATTTTTGGGCACCCGGAAAGTATAGCCCAGCGTAATGTTTTTGACACTGAGATAGGTTCCGCTGGATACCTGCCTGCTGGTCATGTTGCGAAAGTCTGCCGTTGTACCCGACAATGTTCGCGGGTATATACCATCACCCGGATTATCTAAAGACCTCCATCGGTGAGCAATTCCCCGTCTCACATTAAAAACACCATCCAGATTCTCCGTCGACTGAAAAGCATCGTCCGAGATGTCGTTACCTACAGACCCTGCTATTACAATGCTTAAATCCCATTTTTTATAGCCAAATATATTAGTCATTCCAAAAGTATACTTGGGATTTGGATTGCCTATAAAGGTCCTGTCACTATCAGTGATCACCCCGTCGTGGTTCACGTCCTTAAACCTTGCTGTCCCCACAGTAGCGGTGGCATCGTGCGGTTGGGTATTGAACTCTTCTTGTGTCATATACACCCCGGTATTGATGAACCCATAAAATAGGCCTATCGGATGTCCTACGGCCGTCCTGTTATCATCCCAATAATCCTGGTACCCTCCGATGGGCGCGTTGCTGGTACCCAATTGCTTTGTAATATTCCGGTCAAAGGAAATATTAAACATGGTGTTCCAGGTAAATTTTCCAACAAGGTTTTTTGTTTCGACAGAAAACTCATTTCCCCAGAAATCGAACCGGCCAATGTTGGAGGTGATAGAGCTAAAGCCCGCTTGTACCGGGATATTGATCCCATATAATAGCCCATCCGTTTTTTTCCAGTAATAATCATACGTGAAGGAAATGCGTCCGCCAAAAGCCCCGACGTCCAGGCCAAGGTCATAGCCTGTAGTCGTTTCCCATGTCAGCTCATTGTTTCCAATGCCATTCAGCGAAGAGCCCGCCACCAGCGTGTTATTGTTCACATAATTGGATTGCTGAACACCGGCCAGGTAGGTATAGTTGCCTATATTGTTATTCCCCAGTTTACCATAACTGCCTCTGATTTTCAGGAAGCTGATCTTTTTGACATTCTCCATAAATTTTTCATCGGAAATAATCCATCCTGCGGAAACCGATGGGAAGTTGCCGTATTTTTTTTCCGGCCCGAACCGCGAAGACCCATCGCTCCTGAAAGCAACGGAAAGCAGATACTTATGGTCATAATCATAGTTTACCCTGCCAATGTAAGACAGCAGGGACCAGTCACTCGCCCCGACATTTCCAATCCTGGTCGCCGCGACATTCAGCCACTGGATATTGTCGTCCGGAAACTGGCTGCCGTTTATAGTGCTGTTCTCATCGTGCTCTTTTTGAGAGCTGTAACCGGCAAGGACTTCGATATTATTCTTTCCTGCAATTGTCTTGGTATAGGTTAACGTATTTTCCCATAACCAGTTCAAAAAGGTGCTGGTATTATAGCTGGCCGCCGCAGACGCGGCCGGAACGGGTCCTCCCAATATGGTCGACGGCTCGAATAGCCTATTGATGGTATAATCGGTGTTGATATTGATACTGGTTTTAAATTGCAGCCCGTTGATAATTCTGTAAGTGGCGTACCCGTTGCCCAGCAGGGTGAATTCGTTGACGGGATTTACCGTTTTCTGCAATATCTCGTAAGGGTTTGCTGTGGTGAACATCCCCGGAGGCGCAAATCCAATGGGATACGTACCGTCAGGGTTTTTATAGCTAAGGGTGGGATCCGTCAGATAGGCAACCTCAATAACGTTACGACCGTCTCCCAGGTTCGGGGTGATATTGCTTTGGCGGTAGGTAACTCCCAGGTTTACACCCAGGGTCAGCCTATCGGTGGCCGTGTATATGTTGTTGCTGCTCGCGGCAAACCGGCTGAACCAGTTGTTGATCATTACCCCGTCCTGTCTGTTGTAATTCAGGTTTACTACGGATTTCAGGTCCTTTGTACCGCTGGAAATAGATAAGTTATAGTTCTGGGTAGGGGCATCCTTCAACAGAACATTAAACCAGTTTGTGCCGGCATTGGGTGCGTATTGCTGCGGATTCTGATATTGTGTCGGTACACCGCCGGTATAACCTTCGTAGGTGGCGGCATCCTCGTAATACTCCTTTTTGAACTCCGCAAACTCGGGAGCGTTCATTAGATCGGGTCTCCCATGTTTGCTTATTGTCTGGTCACCGACATAGGTACTGAATACTATGTCCTTCACCCCTGTCTTAGCCTGTTTGGTGGTGACGAGTATAACGCCGTTGGCCGCCCGGGAGCCATAGAGGGCGGAGGCGGAAGCGTCTTTCAAGACCGTGACGGATGCGATTTCGTCGGGACTTAATGTCCCCATTCCGCTTTCGGTGGGGAACCCGTCAATGACGATCAAAGGGTTATTCCCTGCATTGATGGATGCCGCTCCCCGGATGCGATAAGTCATTTCGACGCCCGGTGTGCCGTCATTTTCGTTGACCTGAACGCCTGCAAACTTTCCCTGCAACTTCTGGCCGATGTTCTCAACGGGCATGTCTTTCACTTCGGCCCCGTCGATCTGACTAATAGAGCCGGTGATATCACTTTTTTTCTGGGTACCGTAACTGACAAGGACTACCTCGCCCAGGTCGGAACTCAGGCTAACCAGACGGATGCTCAGTGCATCTCCGCCGGTTGCGGTGATCTCCTGTCGCTTGTACCCCACAGAAGACAATACAAGTATAGCTCCGTTTTCGGTTTGGATCGAGAATTTGCCATCACCGGCTGTAGTGGTCCCCCGGGTAGTGCCTTTTACATTTACGGAAACGCCGGCCAGCGGGGCGTTTTGTTCAGAGACGACGGTTCCTTTGACGGTCACCTGCTGGGCAAACAAAAATGTGGATAGGAATAGAAAGCATAAGATCAGCAATGCATTTTTCTTCCCTTGCTTCGCAAGGGGCAATTTTCTTGTCATGGCACGCAGTTTTGGTTAGTGAATTTTGGTTAGTGAATTTTGTGTCGTTAAGACTTGTTTATGGTTATGACAAAGTAAAGCTACAAGCCGTGGCCGGCAGCCCAGTCAAGGAAAGCATTGACCTTAGATTCCTTTTTTATCTTTAGTTGGGAATTTTCTCAACAGTCTAACAAACATAAAGAATGTACAAGTATTTCTGTTTTACCAAAAAGTACTTTTTTTTGCATTTTTTGATAAATTATTATACCATGATAAACAAGCTTCCGTTTTGCTCCCCATTTATGTAGATACTCGGTATTATAATGTTAGCGATTGCAGCACTCATCCTCTTTCCACAAACCTTTTTTGCGGGCAATCTACTGAACGCGGCCCTTATACTTTTCATCATCGTGATGGCATCGAAAGCAGGAAATATAAAATTAGCGCTTATCGAAAATCCATTTTTGTTGATGCCGATGCAATAACGTGCGGTACTGAACATTGCGCACCCACATCTAATTCAATCCGGGACCTTATGGGGACCTGCAAATGAGCAGTCTCCTTAAACCCTTAACAGACAAGGGTTTCCGGGGGTAGGTTCGACACCCTCCCTCTCCGCTGAGCCTCATAGGGTATTGTTAAGCAATATTTTATGAGGCTTTTTTGTATTAATAAATTTCTCCCGAACCTGAAGGTGATATATATGCGAAATGGCCCTGAAAAGTGGCACTTCAAGCTGTGTTGTACGCTTAGGCTGGTTTTACTGCTGGTTGTACAGAAAAAAATCATAGCAACTAAGACCCTTGCTGCCCGCACTTATTTGGAGGCTCATGGAGGAGGTCAGGAACTGTAAAGGATCCATCGTCGGCCCAGAATTACGGTCTCTCAGCTAAGCATCTATAGTATCACTGTTTGCTGAAGGATCTGGTCGGTAGCCGACT
>JAMFSL010000345.1 GCA_026225275.1 Puia dinghuensis | reverse complement strand
GCATCAGTCCGGTTTTTGGGGAATTATCCGAAGGAGTAGAGGAAAAAGATATGACCGATCTTTTATCCTGGTATCCGCACAAAAGCACCCTGCAACGACTGGGCTTCTGGCTGGAGCAAAACGAGGCGAACCCGACCGTCACAGATCTTTTATTTGATCATTTACAGCAGTGGCCTTTTTATCCGGTACTATTCAGCCCGGAAAAACTACGAAAGGCAGGGGCCGTAGATAATCGATGGAAAGTAGATGACAATATAAAAATGGACGACACTACAAAAGAAAATTATGTACATCCGTAAATTAGGCATACATTAGTGCTATGAACAAATCTTCCTTATACAAAGGCTGCCTAGAGCCGATCGTGCTGCAACTGCTGCAGACGCATCGCCGGATGTATGGGTATGAGATCACGCAGACGGTGAAGGAGATCACCAAAGGAGAGTTGCAGATCACGGAGGGCGCTTTGTATCCCTTGCTGCATCGGTTAGAGGCAGAGGGGTTGTTGGAGGCGGAGATGCAGATGGCCGACAACAGGATGCGGAAATATTATTCACTGACAAAGGCTGGGAAGGAGGAGACGACAAGTGCCATCGGGGAATTGCAGGCATTTTTGCAAACGATGACTCATTTGACCAATCTTAAACTGACCTGACCATGCTGACGAAAGAACAAATCGACTCTCTGTTTGATTTCTGCCGGGCGCAGGGTGTCAAATATTATGATGTGCAAGTGGAGTTGGTCGACCATCTGGCGAATGGGATCGAAGAGGAGTTGGCGGAGCATCCCGACTGGTCTTTTCAAAAGGCGCTGGCTGTAGTTTTTGCATCCTTTGGGTATGTGAACTTCAAGCCGTTGGTCCGGGAAAGACAGAAGTCTATTCAGGCGTATTGCTGGAGATTATGGTGGGTACTTTTCAGACAGCAATTACGCTGGCCGGCGATGTGGGTAATATTTGGGGTATTCCTGCTTGGGTATAGAATGCTGTCTATGCGGTATCAGACTCTTTCTTTCACTATTTGCATCACCAGCGGTCTCTTTATATTGTTTGTCATTTTTGCCGGGAATTATCGACTGAAAGTGCTGGAGAAGCGAAAGGGGAAAAGTCTGCTGGTGACCTATCTGACCGGCTTTCCGCTTTTGCTGGGTTATTTTAATATAGCGATAGGATATCTGAAGTTAACCATACCGGGGCATGTTAGCGGGTTGAGCATTCTATTGGCCGGGACGGTGAATTTCGCTTATGTCCTCTTATGTATCGCCTACTACCGGACAGTCAGACAGCTGGAAAAGCAGGTGAAGCGCGATTATCCCGAGATTTTCAATATAGCGTAAAGAAAAAACCATGCTGACGAAAGAACAAATCGATTATCTGTTTGATTTTTGCCAGGCGAACGGCGTCGTCTGTTATGATGTGCAGGTGGAATTAGTCGACCACCTGGCGAATGCCATTGAAAAAGAAGTGGCGGAGCATCCTGACTGGTCTTTTCAAAAGGCGTTGGATGTTGTTTTTGTCTCTTTTGGGTCTCAAAAATTTGCGCCGTTAGTAGCGGAAAAATATAAGGCTGCCCGGCTCTATTGCTGGAGATTATTCTGGTCAGTCTTCGTGAAGCAGATTGCTTGGCCCGGGACCTGGCTGGGTTTAGCTGTTTTTCTCTATTCTTATCATGCGCTGGCCTTGCATAGCTCGCTGGCGTTTTTTATCATGCAGATGATCAGCGTAGTCCCCGTCATGCTCGGGGTCAAATTGGGCAATATGCACCTGGCGAGAATGCAGGAACATATGGGCAAGCGATTCATGCTGATCAACATGACATGGGTTCAGCACCTGATCCCCTATGGATTTATGACCATCTGGATGCTGCATGTATTGGTATGCCAGATTTTGACGTATATGTCTAATTCCCCCCACTGGGGAACCGAGGCGTTGTCCTTGCCTTACCAGCTCATCTTCGGGGTTCTTTTCTATAGCCATTTTTTGATAGGGTGTGCCTATTTCCGCACGACGGGGCGATTGAGCGCCAAAATCAAAAAAGATTTCAGCTCTGCTGCCGTCCGTTGATATCCGCACGGTCATCCGGACGTTTGTCCATGCGGGCGCTGCTGAACATGAACTGCATTGTCAGCTGATTTCCCTCTCCATCGAATATACAGGTAAAAGTATCGCCGTGGATCGCCTCCACGTAACGGAAGGTAAGAACGAGGGTATGATCGTCCTTCCACCCGGCACTGGCTGCTACGGGGGAATCGAAGTCGATACGCCGCAGAGAGAAGAGGGAATGGGCGGAAGGTTTGCGGTTGCCTTTCAATATCCAGTCATTGCTGCCGCAGGTGATGACGATATCCGGCTTACCGTCTTCCATCAACGTAAATATCGTCTTGCTGCCCTCGAATCGGAAGGATACGGCTTTCGCATTGAATGGATTGCTGTCGAGTTGGTATTTCTTCCCGGATATGGATGCCGCCAGCGGTGACTGCGGATTGAATTGCGGCGCAGGTAGCGTCAGCGACTTCAGTTGCTGTTGCAGTTTGTCGTGGCCTGCTGGATCAGGGGGCAACGTGACGTTATCTGTCAATGCGGGATAGATATGATCCCATACGGTGTGCATGGTCGTTTCTTTATCGGCGCTTTCGCTGGTGACAACGACGACGGTATCTTTGTCCGGGAAGACCATACTGTATTGGCCATACGCCCCGTCGGCGCGGAAGCCACCGACCGGATTTAGCCAGAACTGATAACCATAGCCATAGCTCCAGGAGCTTTTACCGGGATTCGAATCGATCTCTTTTTTTGTCGCAACCGCCACATATTCCTGACTGATAAGCTGTTTATCATTCCACGATCCTTTCTGCAGGTAGAGCTGGCCGAGCTTACCGATATCTTCGGTGCGGATACGCAAGTTAGACGCGCCCATATTGACGCCTTCCCCATTCTCCGTCCAGGTCGCTCCCGTGATCCCGAGGGGATCATATAGCCGTGGTTTGAGGTATTCGTGTGCGGATATACCGGTGACCTTTTTTACAATCGAACTTAGCATATAGCTGGCGCCGGAGTTATAGAAGAAACGGGTGCCGGGCTCGTAGTCGATCGGCAGGCTCAGGAAAGTTTTTTCCCAGCGGGTACCAGCGGGGGAGGCTTCGAGCGTCTGGATAGAATCCTTCGCCTGGCCGACAGACATGCTCAGGAGGTGTTTGACTTTCAGGGCAGCCAGGTTATCACTGATCGTGGCCGGTTTGTCGTCCGGAAAGAAAGAGATGACGGGATCTTCGATCGTTAGCTTTTTCTCATCGACGGCCATGCCGATGGCGGTACTGGTGAAGCTTTTGCTCAGGGAATATAATTGCTGATGATCGTCTTTGGTAAACGGGGACCACCACCCTTCTGCCACGACGTGGCCGTGGCGGATGATCATGATGCTGTGGAACTCCTGGCCGCCGGATTGGATGGCGGCGAGAAAGTCGAGGATCGAGGCGGAGGCGATGCCTTGCTGTTCGGGGGTGCTGCGGGGGAAAGGTCCGGAGCCGCGGGCGAAGGAGCTTTGGCGGCCGAGAGGGTCGAAGTCGAGGGCGAAGGGACGGAGGCTGGGCAGGATCAGCAGACCGGCGGAATTCAGTCCGAGCTGTTGTAAGAATTTTCTACGGTTTGACATGGCAGGATCGTTTGAGTGTAGATAAAAATACGCTTTTTGGGGGGTGGACAGGCATACTAACTTTATTTTAAGCTAATGCAGGACTCTTTGCTGTTCTTCCTGTGATCCGGTATCCTGTGGGGAGCGAGGCTTGGGTGAGCTACTCCCGAATGATCGGGAATAAGTGAGTTTTATGATGGAATGAACAGCCGACTCCGTATTGACGCGGACATGGCTTTTGATGGAAAAGGCTTCTTCGGTCAGGGCACCATAGTAGGCATTGTACCGGATGGTGTGCAGCAGGTCGGTAATCGACAGCTGCAAGATTCCTCCGTTGTGGTTCAATTCCTTTTTAAACCCAAGATTGAGGGCGCCAATCCCGGTCGATTTGACTGTGCCATTATACGCCGGGGTATTATACCAGCCGGACAATTCAGCCGAGTAGTGGTGGGGTAGCAGGAAGGATTGGGTAGCATTGAGAGATCCGGTGAAATAGGCCAAGGTGGTTGGTTCCAGGGTATAATCCTCTTTAAATTGCCGCCATCCGCCCACCAGACTGCCCGACATGTTCCACCAACTGTTGACCTTCCAGGGTATGGTGGCCTGTACCGAAATGTCATCCTGGTATTCGAGGTTTTGCGGAGATATATACAGCAGGCTCCCCGCGGGGCCGACGGTCAGCTGGTAGCGGGCAATCGGGTTTTTGTCCCTGCTGAAAAGCAAAGAAAAGGAGCTGCCATGGTATGTATAGCCCAGTTTGAGATTGTCGGTGATGGTAGGCAGCAACAAAGGGTTGCCGGTATATACCGCCGCCGGATCGCTATAGCCTACAAAAGAAGCCAGATCGGTATAAGAAGGGCGACTGATCCTTTTGGACCAGCTGAGCTGCCACTCAGCCCCCTCCCCTGACTTTCGGGAAAGCAGGATATTGGGGAAGAATACACCCAGGCGCCGGTCAATGGTATCTGCATCCACTCCATTATCCATCCGGGTATGAGAATATTCATACCTAAGACCGGCCTGCAGGGTAGTCAACTTGCCGAGTTGTGCATTGACGCTGGCGTATGCCGCACTGACGCTCTCCGTCATCCTGGTGGCATCCGATGCCCCGGCCGCGGTTTGCCATACGCCATTAACCAGGCCTTCAATTCCTGACAGGCTGGAATCTGTGGTATGGGTTCCCTTTACGCCGGCCATGACGCTGATCTTTGACGACAACTGCCTGCTATAATCTATTTTGGCGACTGCGACCTTGATCGACGTGTTGGCGAAACTCTTTTCCAGGGGATAGGCGAGTACATCACTTCCCCCGGCCTGCTGACCTTCCTGGTTGACGAAGGAGCTTTGAATGTAAGAGGGGGCTGTGTTATTAAAGTAAAGATAATCCAGGTCGACAGTGATCTTTTCTCCTTTTCTTATTTTTTGTTCAAGATAAACTGAGGAAATAAGGTTATTCCAGTTATTAGTGGCGTTAGTATTTCCTTTGTAGAGCAGGAGGGAATCCGGCAACACATCATATATCGTTTGGTTAAGGGTAGTGGAAGTTGCATTGGTAGCGTTAAAATTCAGGCTGGCGCCGATAGTCGTTTTGGGAGTCAGCCTGATATCGAGACCTGCCGAGGCATTCTGATTATTCTGGGTACGATTCGTCGTGTCCCACACCAACACATTCATCGGTCCACCCAGCATCGGCATATTCTGCGAGCTTGTAATGAACATCCGGCTGTAGGTGTGGTCGTGGGAAAAAGTATAGGATCCGTAAAAGTCGATTGTTTTGCCGTTGTGTGCGAAGTTGGCGCTGCCAGTGGCTTTTTCCCGCCAGCCATAGCCGCCGGTGAGGGAAAGGGAACCGCTTGTCCCCAGCCGTTTATTCTTTTTCAGGACAATATTGACGATACCGCCGCTGCCTTCTGCGTCGTAATTCGCGGGGGGAGTGGTGAGCAGCTCGATCTTATCGATATCATCCGCGCTGATCCCCTGCAGCAAGGCAAAAAGCTGTGTCATCGACATGCGCAGCAATTTGCCGTCTAGCATGACGGATACACCATTCTTTCCGTTCAGGGCAATACTATTATTCTGGTAATCGAGTGTGACGCCGGGAGATCTGGTGAGCACTTCGAGGGCGGAGCTTCCTTTTGACAGCAGGCTATTTTGGACGTTGATGACTGTGCCGCCCGTGACCTGCTGCAGGACGGGGCGTTGTGCGCGGACGACTGCTTCTGTCATGCGGATGGTGTCGTGGAGGGAGGAGTCCCGGCGGGATACGTCCTGGGCCAGGGCATTTTGTGTAGGGGCCCAGGAGCCGGCACAGATGAGTATGGCTATGATCGTCACTTTCATGTCTCAAAGAAAGGGCGGCTGAAAAAATCAAAAAAAAGGGTGTGACGACAGGTGGGGGATAATTGATCAAATGCAGGAAAGTCATGCAGCTGCCACTTGTCAATTAGTTTTGTCATTTCATATAGTCGGGCTGGGCTATCCCTAAAACATTGCCTACCTTCCAATTCAATGCGCTGGGTATATAAATACAAGCTGTACCATATCCCCTTCTGGTTGTTTTATAACTACCTGTTGTGGGTGCTGGCGATAGGTAATCCGGCCAAGGCCGCTTCTACGCTGCTATTCACGCCGATGATCGTAAAATATCTCTTCTACGTTACTTTTCCGGCGCTGGCCGTCTATTTCAATTTATACTTCCTCATTCCGAGATGGCTGGAAAAGGGCAAATTTACTTTATACATCGTTTTTCTGCTTCTTACCATTATGGTGGCCTCATTGCTGATCGTGCCCGGTTATTATATCAGCGCCCATCTGTACGGCAGCACCGTCAAAAAAGTATATGGCGAAGACTGTTGGTATAAAATTTTTATCGCCAATCCGTTGCCTGCAACGATTGCGACGATGACCCTTGGCATGAGCATCAAACTGACCAAGAACTGGCTGCAGACGCAAAGGAGGCAGCAGGCGATGGAAAATGAAAAGCTGGAAACCGAACTAAACTTTTTGAAATACCAGTTCAATCCGCATTTTCTGTTCAACACGATCAATTCGATCTTTTTCCTCATCCATAAGAACCCGGATAAGGCTTCTTCGTCGCTGGCCAAGTTTTCCGAGCTGTTGCGTTATCAGTTGTATGAGTGCAATGATCAGCAAATCCTGCTCAGCAAGGAGATCACCTGTCTGAAAAATTCCATCGAGCTGGAAAAGTTGAGGCAAAACGACAACTTCGATGTCGAGCTGAAGGTCAACACTCCACACACCGGAGATGCCAGTATCGCTCCCTTCATCCTGATGACGTTCGTCGAAAATGCGTTCAAGCACGTGTCGAAGCATCCAGACCAACCGAATTGGATCAGGATCGTGGTGAACCTGGACCCTGAAGGGCGGCAGCTATATTTTTATGTCGCCAACAGTACGGCACCTCACGGCCAGACGGATGTGGTCAAATATGGAGGTATCGGGCTGAAGAATGTGCAAAGAAGGCTGGATCTCATCTACCCGGGCCAACATGAGCTGCATATACAAAGTAACGACAGCAAGTTCGAGATAAGGTTACAGTTACAGCTAAACATCCCCGACAGTCTTTCATTAACCGATACATCACCCCATCATGATCAACTGTGCCATAATTGACGACGAGCCGCTGGCCAGGGAAGGCATGGCGGATTATATCCGGGAGGTGGATTTTCTGCATCTGGTCAGCGCCTGTGAAAACCCGGTCGAGTTAATGAATTTATTGGACCGGCATCCGATCGATCTGATTTTTTTGGATATCCAGATGCCGAAAATGAATGGGATCGATTTTCTGAAGATCGTGCAAAAGCCGCCCATGGTCATTCTCACCACCGCCTATCCGACATATGCGCTGGAAGGGTTCCAGCTGAATGTGCTGGACTATTTATTAAAGCCTATTACCTTCGACCGCTTTTTCCAGGCGGCGCATAAGGCGAGGGATTATCATCATCTGGTCACCAGGACTATAACTACAGATCCTTCGAAGGCGGAGGCTGAGCCCGATTATTTCTTTATCAAATGCGGGAGTAAATACGAGAAGATCCATTTTGCCGATATCCTGTATGTACAGGGAACGCAAAATTATGTGACGCTGTATACGAAAAAGGGGAAATACCTCACGCTGCTTTACCTGAAGAACCTGGAGGAGAATTTAGACTCCCGCTCGTTTATCCGGGTACACAAATCTTATATTGTCTCCATCGACAAGATCGAGGCTATTGAGGGCAATGAAATCTTCATTCAATCGCACCGGGTTCCGATGAGCAGGAATTACCGGGAACAGGTGATGAAGCAGGTTGTTGACAACAAGCTGTGGGATAAGATCAGGTTTAGCTGAATGGGGGCGCGCTGGTGGCGGCCGGCGTGTATTTCGGGGACGGGGCGCGGGCTTAGGAAACTGCGTCTTTGGCGATGACCGACCAATCCTTGTTGCCTTGTCCTTTAGCGATCCAGCGGTCCATTTCGGCAGCGATTGCGGGGATCACGGCGAGGGTTGTACCGCCCTGCTGCGCTTCTTTGAGGAATAAGCCTACATCTTTTCTTGCCATGCTCAATTCCCAGGATGGCTTGTCATAATCACCTGAGGCCAATTTTTTCAGGCGCGTGGGTAATCCGGCGCCGGGATTCCAGGAATCGAACAACATGGAAATATCGCTGACGGGTACTTGCAATGCTTTGGCGAGGGAGAGCGTATCGGCAATGCCCGAGGTGAAGGCTACGAGGAAGCAGTTGCCGATTAACTTCATGCCTGCGGCGCGGCCTGGTTCGGGGCCGAAATTGATCAGCTTTCCAGTCATTTTAGTCAATGCGGGTTGCAGCGAAGCGATGACCTGCTGATCACCGGACACCAACATATAGCCGCTGCTGTCCAGGGCATTGGCAGGGCCCATGAATACCGGTGCATGGAGATAGGTGAATCCCTTTTGCTGCCATTGGCGCGTACGCTGAATAGCTCCTTCGACTGAAGTGGTCGTATGGTCGATGATGATAGCGCCCGACTGGAAGGAGGGGCTTGCCGCTGCCAGCACCTCGTCTACAACGGCATCGTCTCTCAGGGTGAGATGAATGATCGCTGCACCTTTTACCGCATCCGCGACATTTGGAAAGGCCTTGGCGCCAT
>JAMFSL010000344.1 GCA_026225275.1 Puia dinghuensis | reverse complement strand
TTGGCTTTTGGAACAACAGGTTGACTGGAACCCTGGATGTCTATTCCAAAAAGACAACCCGCCTCTTGTTTAATGAATATGTACCCGCGACATCGGGCTTCGCCAGCGAGCTGATCAATGCCGGAAGCGTCGGCAACAAAGGCATCGACATCGGTCTGGATTTTATCGTGCTGGATCATAAAAACTTTGGCTGGAAAATCTTCGGCGATTTCTCCTCGAACAAAAACAAAGTGCTCAACCTCAACGGGACGAATAATTTACTGGCCGGCAATTCCAGCTCGAGCATCTTTACAGGTGGCGGACAGTCGACATCTATCCTGACGGTCGGTAAGCCGATAGGCTCTTTTTATGGCTATAAGTTCGCCGGCATCTGGCAAACGCAGGAACAGATCACCGCTTCGGGTCAGACAAGCCCCGTCGTCCATCCCGGCGATCCCATCTATGTAGACGAAAACGGTGACAAAACCATTACCGGCGCGGATAGGGTCATCATCGGTCACGCCCTTCCAAAATTCGTGTACGGCTTCACGAATAATTTCCGGTATCAGCGGTTCAACCTGTCGGTCTTCGTACAAGGCGTCTATGGCGACGATATCCTGAATGAAAATCTGTATGACATCCAAAATGGATTTTCAACGGATAACAAGCTGGCTTCTGTCACCCATAGCTGGACAGGTCCTGGGACTAACAATACGCAACCCCGGGTCAGCAGCACCCTGAGAAGAAGTGTCGGCATCACCAGCGACGTCATAGAAGATGGCTCCTATATGCGGCTTAAAACAGCTTCTCTCTCATATACTCTAAATATACCGAAGAATAAAGCCATTAAATCGATCCTGGTTTATGTCACCGGTCAGAATTTGATTACCCTGACTCATTATCTGGGATTTGATCCCGAAGTGAACTCTTACGGAAATAACTCCAACTCCAATAACCTTAGCCTGAATACAGACTATGGCTCTTATCCGTCATCCAGAACATTTATGGCCGGACTAAAAATGGGGTTATAATTTATTATACTACAAAAAATTGCCATGAAAAAGGAAATACTGATACTAATCTCCGCCTGTCTGATGATGACGGGTTCCTGTAAAAAATTCCTGACGGAAACGCCCTACAGCCTGCTGAGCACCAACAATTTTTACCAGAGCGAAGGGGATGCCGAAGTAGCGCTCAACGGGGTATATGCCACCCTGACCGCGCAGACTTACTATGGCCGCACCTCCTGGACGGTCTCGGAATTGGGCGGCGACGATCTGACGGTACCGTCGACCTCTTCTTCGGACAGGATTACGCTCGGTAATTATACGGCGACCAGCTCCAACGGCGAAGTTTCGAATTGGTGGGTCAACATTTATTCCATGATCAATCGCGCCAATGACGTTATTGCTAACGTTCCGGGAATTTCTATGGACACTGCTGCCCGCAACGATATTGTGGGTAATGCCATGTTCTTACGCGCGCTAGGGTATTTCGAATTGATCAGGAGCTTTGGAGATGTCCCTTTGTTATTGAAACCTACAACCGCTACGTCCAACCTCTTTCCCGCCAGAACGCCCATTGCGACGATCTATACCCAGATCATCGGCGATCTGCAATATGCGGAGACGAATTGCTTGCTGGAAAACCAGATCCCCACAGCCAACAAGGGTCGCGCCTCTTCGGGAGCGGCTTCCACTATCCTCGCAAAAGTATATTTGACGAGGGCTGCTACGGCCGGAGCGGCTCCCACCGACTACACGGATGCTTTGGCAGAATGTAATAAAGTCATCAATTCGGGGCAATATGCCCTATTGGCCAGTTATAAGTCGATCTTCGATTGGACGAATAAATTCCCGGCCGTTCCGGAAAATATCTTCTCGGTACAATTTGCCGAGCCCCCCAGCGTAGGGAATATCATCATCCGGATGTTGACCTCGGCAAAGACCACTCCTGCAGGCTCTGCTTCCTTCTACGTTCCCCCGGCTTTTCCCCTCACCTATATCGCGGCGGATTCGATCCGTAAAAAATTCAGCATCACTAACCAGGATAAGAGCGCCTCGGGTACCTTCTCCACGGATCCCAACTATTTTTATTCGAAATTCAGCAGCGATCCGACCTGGACGGCACAAAGCAATAACTCGGAGGCCAATTGGATCATCACGAGATATGCAGATGTTTTATTAATGCAGTCTGAAGCATTGCATTTCCTTAATACTGCAGACCCGACTCAATTCAACGGTATAAACGCAGTAAGGACCCGGGCAGGGCTGACGGGCGTCAATCAGTTGAATTTCACTAATACCCCCGGACCGGATGACTTTATCACTGCGCTCGTCAATGAACGTTCATGGGAGCTTTGTATGGAAGGTCACCGCAAATGGGACCTGATACGGCTGGGGAGATTGCAATCTGCCTTACTCGCAGGAAAAGGGATCACCGTCCCGAGTGCCGATCCTTTATTACCCATTCCTTATGCCCAGGTGGCCTTGGATTCTTTGCTGGCGAACTAAAAGTTAAAATTATATTTATGAATAAAAACGGCGTGGAAAAAGAATTTATCGAGAACGAGGACATCCCATGGGATGACGTTGGCGAGGGAATTCAAAGAAAGGTCATGGCTTATGATGAACAAATAATGCTGGTGAAAGTAAAATTCGAAACCGGCGGAATAGGCACCTTGCACAAACATCCTCATTCGCAGATCACCCACGTGGAAAGCGGCGCCTTCGAAATAGAGATCAATGGAGTGAAAAGAGTGCTGAAAAAGGGGGATGCCTATTATATCCCGCCCGGTATCATGCACGGCGCCGTATGCGTAGCCGCGGGTGTATTGATCGATGTTTTCAGCCCGATGCGGGAAGATTTCATCAAGTAATAAAGTAACAGCAGACTATATCTTGTAAATAGCAGACTATATCTCGTAAATAGCAGACTATATCTCGTAAATAGCAGAATAAAACCTAACGAACTAAAGATGCCAGCCATTAAACTTTATCTTACCTTCTGTATGATTTGCACCCTGGCCATTACCGCATGGGGACAGGATTCTCTGTTATCGAAATCGGACGTGATCAGTCTCGATCCCCGGTCACTGGCTGAACATAAGACCAGGATAGGAAGCAAGGATGCCGCCTTACTGCCCGCCTATCGGCAGTTGCTGCAGGATGCCGACAAGCTTCTGGCATATGCGCCTGTTTCGGTCATGCAGAAAAGGGCCATGCCACCCAGCGGCGACCGACATGACTATATGAGTATCGCACCCTACTTTTGGCCGGATCCGTCAAAGCCCGATGGACTTCCCTATATAAACAGGGATGGTGTCGTGAATCCGGAAGTGCGTGATTACCCGGACAAGATCAATATGACGGCTTTGTGCGGGAATATATATACGCTCTCCCTGGCGTATTACTTTTCAGGAGATGAAAAATATGCCCGGCACGCCGCTAAGTTGGCGGAAATTTGGTTTGTGGATACTGCCACCCGGATGAATCCCAACCTGAAATTCGGCCAGGCCGTAAAAGGAGTGACCGATGGCAGGGCGGCGGGGTTAATCGATT
>JAMFSL010000057.1 GCA_026225275.1 Puia dinghuensis | reverse complement strand
GCCGCACTGGCCTATGGGCTGGACAAGGCGGGAAAGGACGAAAAGATCGCCGTATTCGACTTAGGCGGCGGTACATTTGATGTTTCGGTCCTCGAGCTGGGCGACGGTGTATTCGAAGTGAAGTCTACCAATGGTGACACTCACCTGGGTGGTGACGATTTTGACAAGCTGATCATGGACTGGCTGGCCGATGAATTCAAGAAAGATGAAAATATCGACCTGCGGAAGGATCCGATGGCATTGCAGCGGTTGAAAGAGGCTGCTGAAAAGGCGAAGATCGAGTTGTCTTCTTCCACCGAAACGGAGATCAACCTGCCGTATATCACGGCTGTGGATGGCGTTCCCAAACACCTGGTGAAGAAACTGAACCGCGCTAAATTCGAACAGCTGGCAGACAGCCTGTTCGAAAGGTGTCTTAAACCCTGCGAACAGGCCCTTAAAGACGCCGGCATCAGCGCCGCGCAGATCGATGAGGTGATATTGGTCGGAGGTTCGACCCGTATCCCCAAGGTGCAGGAGATCGTTGAAAAATTCTTTGGGAAGAAACCGAATAAAGGAGTTAACCCTGATGAAGTGGTGGCAGTAGGTGCTGCGATCCAGGGTGCAGTGCTGACCGGTGAGGTCAAGGACGTGCTGCTGCTGGATGTCACTCCCTTATCGCTCGGTATCGAGACGATGGGTGGTGTCATGACACGGCTTATCGAATCCAATACGACCATCCCGACGAAGAAGTCCGAAACTTTCTCTACGGCCAGCGATAACCAGCCCGGTGTACAGATCCATGTGCTGCAAGGCGAACGTCCTATGGCCTCTCAGAACAAAAGCCTGGGTACTTTCAACCTCGACGGCATTCCCCCGGCTCCCCGCGGCGTACCGCAGATCGAAGTCATCTTCGATATTGATGCCAATGGTCTGTTGCACGTAACGGCTAAGGATAAAGGCACCGGCAAGGAACAAAAGATCCGGGTCGAAGCCGGCAGCGGTCTCAGCAAGGATGAAGTCGAAAAGATGAAGGCGGAGGCAAGAGCCAACGAATCGACCGACAAGGCCGCTCGCGAAAAGATAGATAAGATCAACCAGGCCGATGGTCTTATCTTCCAGACGGAAAAACAGCTGAAGGAATTTAGCGATAAGTTACCGGCTGACAAGAAGGCTCCGATCGAAACTGCGCTGAACAAGCTGAAGGATGCACACAAATCACAGGATGTCGCAGCCATCGATGCGGCGGTAACAGAGATGAATAATGCCTGGACGGCAGCCAGCGAAGAGCTATATAAAGCTACGCAGCAGGCAGGCGGACAGCCCGGTGGCGGCGCTCCTAATGACGGGCAACACGCAAGTACCGGTGGTGAAAATGTCACGGATGCAGAGTTCGAAGAAGTGAAATAATTGATAGTCAGCACTATAGTAAAGGCCCCTTAAAAAAGGGGCCTTTTTGTTTGCTATATTGAAGAAAAAGAGTAATTTTGCACTCGAAATCGAGCAACTGACCAAATATAGTTTGCCATCTACAGAGTACTCAACCGATACACTTCTTACGCGATTCTAAAGTGTTCCCGACTGGACGGTGTCCAGTCCAAATCATGAAACCCGACTGGACGGTGTCCAGTCCAAATCATGAAATATTCTCCTTAGTTGCTTCGATAAAATTTAGATTAATTAAAAACAGATAGTTATGAAAAGTGATCTAGTGCACTCACGTGTGCAAATGGAACCTAACATCCTTAAACGTTTAGTAACGGAAGTTCATGAAACAGTAGCGACGGATGTTCATCAGGTGAAGGAAAAGAAAACTGCCTTCGGCATAGTCAGCTTGTGGAATATCAGGCGTAACGGTCGGTATGCAGCGCATACCCGGCATCGTAAACCCAGGATTGTTACCGGTATCGGTTACTAATACATTTCCCGCCGGGCCCAGCCCGGTCACGAAGGTTAAGGTTCAGCGTTTATGTATGGAGGCCCGCATTGCGGGCCTTTTTTTATTCGCAGAAATCAAGCGATCAAATAATATCCATCTTCTTCATCAGGAAGCTCGCATTCCTATTGCGCGCAACACCCCGCTGCAGCTGATAATTGAAAAGCAGGTCATCGCCTTCAATAACGCTTTCAAAACAATAGTTGGCCACTACGCCGGGATATTCCTGTTCGAGCTGGCCGAGAGTTAGATCGTGCGTGGCGAAAAGAGACAGGCAGCGGTAGCGGGTCAACTGCCTGGCGAATTCCTCCGACCCATATGTCTTATCCTCGGAATTAGTGCCGCGCAGAATCTCGTCGATCAGTACCAGCGCAGGTTCGCCGGTCCGAAGCCGCAGAACGATCCGCTGCAGCTTTTTCAACTCAGCCATGAAGTAGGACGTCTGCTCCTGCAGCGAGTCGCTGATCCTGAGAGAGGTCAGCACCTGCATGGGTGTCCAGCGGAAGGCTGTCGCACAGACCGGCGCGCCGCACTGAGCCAGTAGTAAATTGACACCGACGGTCCGGAGAAAAGTAGTCTTGCCTGACATGTTAGAACCCGTTACAAGAATGAGCTTTTCATGCCGGCCGATACTGAAAGAATTGGCGACCCGCCTGGAGGGTGGGATCAGCGGATGAGCCAGCCCGGAAGTTTCGAGGAACAGGCCGTCAGCATCTACCGGCGACGGATAAATATATTCGGGATTATTAAAAGCAAAAGTAGCCAGCGAATTAAAGCATTCAATATCGCCCACCGCATCGATCCATGCCGGATAATCCGCTGCATATTTTTTCTTCCACCGTTCCAGCGCAATCATACATTGCAGATTGTAGAAGGCCAGGCTGTTCAGGATAGCGCTGACAATTAAATTATGCTGCTGTTCGAAAAAGGACGTGAGCCTGGCCAGCTGGCGGATACCAGCATGAGCAGCCTGCGCCTGCGACTTCAATTCCTGCAGCCTGGGGGCGGCGCCCGCGTCCACCGTACTGAAGACCGACAAAATATCAGCATATTGTTCTAGAAGGGCATGTTTCTCTGCAATCGTCTGGTGCTGGGCATGTACCGATTTTGAAAACCAGGCTGTCACGAGCCGGCAAATCAGGATGCCGGCCACCAGCGGGGCGTAATTGTTGCTGGACAACCAATAGAAGATCGCGCCCACATTGGCTACTGTCAGGACGGCTATAGCGACCCGGAGGGTTTTGCGTTGATAAATGAGGGAGGGCATATGAAGCCAGTTATCCAAATCGTGCAGGTTGCCGCTTTTGCCTTCTGTCATCAGGCCTTTAGCCGTCAGCAGACGGCGCAGATCTGTCTGCCCGGCCAACGCCTTGATAGCTTCCTGACGCTGCCGGATTGGTTCGGGGACTAATTCCGTCTGACGCAGCAGGTCAGCCAGGGTAGCCGTTCCGTGGGAAGTAGTGGTACGATTCAGCAGGAGGAAGACAGAAGAGGGGCCGAATATATCCAGATCGTCTGCATAGATATTCTTCTCCGCATCCACCCGGCCGGCTCCATCGGGGAATTGGTTGGGGCCTCCGTTCAACAATCCCAATTCATTGGTATTGACAAACAACAATTTTTCCCATAAGGCCCGTTCGGCCTTAAACCGAAAGTAAAAGTTGACGCTGGCGATAAACAAACCGGCCAGTAATATCGATAGGATCAGCAGGAGAGGGGACCAGCCTTGGAGCAACATATAGAGAACGAAGGCAAACCCGGCGAACAGCAGAAAACGCACCAGGGACATAATATTGATCGCCAGCTGAGTCGATTTTATTTCTTCCTCACAGGACCGAATGGCCGATTCGTAGAAGGTTGTTAATTGCATAGCGTCCAGGCTTCAGGTAAGCAAAATGCCACCCGGTGACAAGTGGCATTTCAATTGTATATTGAAAATATAAAGTATTACATGATGTCCAATGCCTTCACGAAGAACGTACAGAAAAACGGAAGGATCAGAGTTAGGTATTCGAAATGTCTGTTGATAGCGAAGATCAGTACAGCGGTAGTGATTAAAAACAAGATCCAATAAATGCCGGTATTCTTCTTTTGCTTTTCCATTGGAAAAAAATTTGTGCAAATTTAAGTGAAATGGGGTAATGTTGCGTATACCGCCTGAGATAAATTCTAATAGTAAAAAGAGTGCTTCGCCGTCGATACATAACAGAATTTTGGTATAAATTAGCGGCATAATGTAAAAAATACACATTACAGATTGCCAGCTTTACGAAAAAGATTGTTGAATAAGCATGAAAATTGATTTCTATTTGCGTTTTTACACGCAACCCGGCCAATCCATCTGGCTGTCAGGGAATTGGGCAGTATTAGGCGAAGACGATCCTGAAAAGGCCTTTCCCTTGCAGTATGTCAGTGGTGAATTTTGGCATTGCACCCTGCAGTTGGACGAGTTCCCATTGGATCCTCTTTGCTATCATTATATTCTCCGGGGTGAAGGTGGTACCCAGACGGAAGAAGGCGAAGACAAGACCATTACGACGCCGCCACCAGGTACGGAAGAAGTGCAGGCCATTGATTCGTGGAACTATGCCGGCGAATTCGAAAACACCTTCTACACCTCCCCCTTCCAGGAAGTTCTGTTACCCAGGCACAAAGCGGCGAAGAAGAGCCGCACCAAAGGCCCTTTCACGCATATATTCAGGATAAAGGCACCGTTATTAGAGGAAGACGAAGTGGTTTGCCTGTTGGGCAGCGGCGCCGCCCTGCACGACTGGAATCAGCAGGACCCTTTACTGTTGGCTCCGGAAGGCGCCTGGTGGACGGCTTATCTCGAGTTGCCTTCCGAATCCTTTCCGGTCTCCTATAAATATGGGATTTACGACAAAAAGAACAAGCAGTTCGTGCGGTATGAGGACGGCCCCAACCGCAGCCTGCCGGGAGATGCCCGTCCTAAAAAGATCAGCATTTTACACGATGGCTTCGTCCACCTGCTGAATACCGGCTGGCGCGGCGCCGGGGTGGCCATTCCTGTCTTTAGCCTCCGCAGCCGTAAATCTATGGGCGTGGGGGAATTCTCCGATCTCAAAGAACTGGTCGATTGGGCGGTGAAATGCAATCTGCGGCTGATACAGATCCTGCCGGTACAAGATACGACAGCCACATACAGCTGGACGGATTCTTATCCATACGCCGCTATTTCAGCTTTCGCACTCCATCCCATCTACCTCAACCTGGCCGCCTGCGCAGGTCGGAAATATACCAGCCTGATCAAGCCATTAAAGAAAAAACAGAAAGAACTGAACGATCTCCCTGACCTGAACTACGAAGAGGTGATGAAGATCAAGTTATTGGCTATTAAAGAATTGTACGAGTTACAGAAAGAAGAATTCAAAGAAGATCCTGAGTTTCTGGATTTTTTTGCCAGCAATAAGGACTGGTTGGTTCCTTATGCAGCTTTTTGTTATCTGAGAGATCAGCATGGAACCCCGGATTTTACGCGTTGGACGATACACAGCCATTACGATGCGGAGGCGATACGGATATATACTTCCTCCGATGTCCGGCATTATGACGATGTTTTCCTGCAATATTTCATTCAATACCATCTGCATCTCCAGTTGCGGGAGGCGGTAGACTATGCGCACGAGAATGGGGTGGTCCTCGAAGGAGATATTCCGATTGGCATTTACCGTTATAGCTGTGATGCCTGGATGGCGCCACAGCTTTACCATATGGACCAACAGGCGGGGGCTCCGCCCGATAATTTTGCCGTTAAAGGCCAGAACTGGGGTTTTCCAACCTACAACTGGGAAGAGATGCGACTCGATGGCTATGCCTGGTGGAAGCAGCGGTTCGAGCACATGCGCAATTATTTTGATGCGTTCCGGATCGATCATATCCTGGGATTCTTCCGCATCTGGAGTATCCCCATGGATGTAGTCGAAGGCATCCTGGGTCATTTTGCGCCGGCCGTCCCGGTGTACCGGGTAGAATTTCAGCAACGGAATATCTGGTTCGACCATGACCGGTATACCCGTCCTTTTATCAATGACGCGGTACTGTGGGAGCTCTTCGGCCAGGATTCAGATTATGTCAAGACTAATTATCTGCAATCGTCAGGTAATGGCTTTTATACTTTGCAGGAGGCTTATAGCACTCAACGAAAAATAGAAGCGTATTTCCGCGACAAACAACCAGCAGCATCAAAATCAGATTCATCGGCCTTTAATGATCGTATCCGCCAGGGTCTGTACGATCTGCTCTCCAACGTCATCCTGCTGGAGGCGGAGGGATCGGGAGGTCAGGCGTTCCATTTCCGGATCACCATGGAAAACACTTCTTCGTTCCGGTACCTCGAATGGCATACCCAGCAGCAATTGAAGGATCTTTATATCAATTACTTCTATCAACGGCAGGACGCTTTCTGGGAGAAAGAAGCTATGCGGAAGCTGCCTGCCCTGAAGCGGGCGACGAATATGCTGGTCTTCGGCGAAGACCTCGGTATGGTGCCCCGTTGTGTACCCGACGTCATGCGCAGACTGGGTATCCTCAGCATGGAAATCCAGCGCATGCCAAAAAATCCCGCCCGGGAGTTCTTTAACCCTGCCGAAGCACCCTATTTGTCCCTGGTGACCCCTTCGACCCATGATATGAGTACAATCCGGGGCTGGTGGGAAGAAGACAGAGTGAAGATCCAGAAGTTCTATAACGAGGAACTCGGGCAATGGGGAGAAGCCCCGCTCTTCTGCGAACCATGGATCAATAAAGCCATTGTCCTGCAGCACCTGCGTTCGCCCGCTCAATGGTGTGTATTCCAATTACAGGATATCATGGGGATGAGCGAACATTTCCGCAGAGAAAACCCCAACGACGAACGGATCAATGTGCCGGCTAATCCGCATCATTATTGGAAATACCGGATGCACCTGACGCTGGAAGAATTGATCGATGAGAAGGACTTCAATACCGCCTTCCGGGAAGAAGTAAAGGCCAGCGGGAGGTAAGTCCGTGCTGGCCTGGTTTAGGGGTTGGGTCTGGGGATTAGGGGTTTGGGGATTAGGGGTCCGAGAACATCCCGATATAAAACAATTAGTTGATTTTCACAAAAGACTGTACAAACTGGCTGGAACCATCCTGGCTGGCGACCTTCAGTATATAGTTACCGGCTTTAAGGTTAGCGACCGTTAAGGTCTCAAGATTGTTGCCGGCAACCAGCTGCTGCTGAGAAGCGATCACCATAACACCTGTCATATTATACACCTGAACGATTACTGACTGGGGAACGGCGCTGGGCACACTAAAACTGATCGATGCTACTGCCGGGTTCGGATATACTTCCATCTTAGTGCTTATCTGCATGCTGCTCAGCGTTACTACTGTCGAATAACGAACTACTCCATTCATATCTACTTCGCGCAACCGGTAGTAATTATTACCACTCAGCATATAGTCATCCGTAAAGCTATAGTTAGTCTCATTATCGTTATTGATACCTAATACAACACCAATCGAATCATACCCGCCGGTGGCGCCGGATCTTTCGATGACAAACCATTTAGAACTGGTTTCATTCTCCGTTGCCCACTGCAGATTGGCAACTGTTCCCTGGCTGGCTCCGTTGAAGCTCAACAGCAGCATCGGGGTGCTGGAGGCAGCGGTTGCATCAGGAACGTCCTGGGCAGATACCTTGGTGATGTTAGCAACCAGGAAGGCGGCGATCAGGGCCAGTGTGAGGAGGGTAGCGTTCGATTTCATTTGGTTCGGATTTCGTGTTATGCCAGAAGATATGTGAAAAAGATGCCAAAACACAAAGAATTGAATTTCAGGTAATTGCAAAAGGATGTCCGCTCCGGTCATTCCCACGAAGGGAAAATCGTTCTCAATTCTGCAAAAAAGTTAGTAGATCCACCTCTTTGACCAGTAATTCCCGCAGGGTGACGATCGGCGGATTTTACCCGACGATCGTTTGTTTTCGCCCGACTGTCTCGCTGATCTTACCCGACGAACGTTCAAAATCTTCCCTATTTTTGCGCCCATGACGTGCAACTACTACTCTTATAACCTGGCTTTCCGGCATCCGTTTACTATCTCCAGAGGGACCAAGACCCATCAGCCCACCCTGGTCGTAGAGTTAGAGCATAAGGGCTTAAAAGGCTATGGCGAGGCTCCGGCCATCAGTTATTATCATATTCCCGTAGAGAAGATGATTTACGACCTGGAGGCTAAAAAGACCTTTATACAGCAATTTGCCCTCACCGATCCCCAGCGTTACTGGCATTATCTGCATCATCTGATACCCGATAACCCCTTCCTGGTCTGCGCACTGGATATAGCTGCCTGGGATCTTTTCGGTAAGCTTCGCCAGCAGCCTCTATATGCCCTCTGGCGGCTGGACCCGACTCAGGGGCCGCCAACAGATTATACTATAGGGATCGATACCATCGAAAAAATGGTAGATAAAATGGCGGAACTGCCCTGGCCTATCTATAAGATAAAACTGGGTACGCCCGATGACCTGGCGATCGTAGAGGCTTTGCGCCGGCATACCGATGCCATCTTACGGGTGGACGCCAATGCCGCCTGGACGGTAGAAGAGGCTTTGCAGAAGATCCCCCGGCTGGCGGAGCTGGGAGTGGAATTTGTAGAGCAGCCTCTGGCCAGAGACGATTGGGAAGGGATGAAGATCCTGTATAAGTCTTCCCCCCTGCCGCTCATAGCAGACGAATCCTGTGTCCGTGAAGAAGATGTAGAAGCCTGCCATCAGCATTTTCACGGCATCAACATTAAACTGACAAAGTGCAGCGGACTGACCCCGGCCCGGCGCATGATCGAAAAGGCAAGGTCACTGGGGATGAAAGTGATGGTGGGCAGTATGAACGAGAGTTCCATCGGCAGCGCGGCCATCGCTCACCTGCTGCCGGACTTGGACTACGTGGATATGGATGGGCCGCTATTATTAAAGGAAGATCTGGCGAAAGGTCTTGTCATATCGGCTGGGAAAGTGACTATTCCCCGCGGCCCGGGTCTGGGGGTGGAATTTACGGGGCTTTATTCCAGATAACAAAAATAGATGTACATTCGACACTTATAGATCAGCGAACCATGATGAATACAGCGACCGCCCAACCTGCCTCATTATCTTCCCGGGTACTAGAAAAATTCCATTCCGTTTTTGCCGGCGAAAATCCCCTGATCGTCCGGTCGCCCGGTAGGGTCAACCTGCTCGGAGAACATACGGATTACAATAATGGTTATGTATTGCCGGCTGCTATCAATAAGGCCATTTATATGGCCGTTGGCCGTCGCAGCGACAATGAACTTCATCTCGTTTCTCTCGACCTGGACCAGACCTATACCGGCATCATCGACCGCCTGGAACCTTCCCCGCTGCATTGGCCGGATTACCTGCTGGGCGTTATTCAGCAGATACAGGCGTTGGGTCATCCACTAGGAGGTTTTAACTGCGTCTTTGGCGGCGATATACCCCTGGGAGCAGGCATGTCCTCTTCCGCGGCCCTGGAATGTGCCACGGCATTCGCTCTCAGCGAGCTCTTTGCGTTGGGTCTGGACCGGCTGACGATGGTGAAGCTATCGCAAAAAGCAGAGAACGTATTTGTTGGCTTGCAATGCGGCATCATGGACCAGTTCGCCAGCATGTTCGGCCGGAAGAACCATGTCATCCGGCTGGACTGCCAGAGTCTTGAATACACCTATTTTCCCTTTGATATGGACGGGATCAGGATCGTTCTGCTCGATTCGAACGTCAAGCATTCCCTGGCCTCATCAGAATACAATACCCGGCGGCAGCAGTGCGAAGCCGGCGTCAGGCTGGTGCAGGCACACTATCCGGATATCACCAGCCTGCGCGATGTTACCCTGTCGATGCTGGAGGCGTTCGTGGAGCCGGTGGATATGCTGGTATACCGGCGCTGCCGCTATGTGGTGGAAGAAAACGCACGCCTGCTGGCTGGTACGGAAGACCTGCAAAAAGGCGATCTGGCGGCATTTGGTCAAAAAATGTTTGCTACGCATAAAGGGTTGAGCCATGATTATGAAGTCAGCTGCGAGGAACTGGACTTCCTGGTGGACCAGGTAAAAGACGATCCGGATGTCATCGGGGCCCGGATGATGGGCGGTGGTTTCGGCGGCTGTACGATCAACCTGGTGAAAGAATCCGCTATCGATGGGTTGGTAGAAAGGATCACCCCGGTGTACCGGCAGGCGATGAAGAAGGAACTGAAAGTGTATATCGGGGAGATCGAAAATGGAACATCGTTAGCCAAATGACCATCGAAATCATTCGTCAATCTAATTTTTGCTATATGAACAAACTCGCTTTCTTTTCTACCGCACTAGTGGCAGTGCTCTTCGCGTCCTGCGGCAACAATAACCCCGCCCCGGTAACAGGTTCCGATACGACGGTCAACCCTGCGACGGCCGCCGCTGTCCTTCCGGATACCGCTGCCTTCCATGATATCGTCGACGGTCAGCCCACAGCGCTTTTTATCCTGAAGGGCAAGGGTCAGGCCACGGCCGCGATCACCAACTATGGCGCCAGGTTGGTCAGCCTGTTGGTACCGGACAAAAAGGGAGTGCTGACGGATGTAGTGCTGGGCTATGACAGCGTCGGGAAATATATTCATCAGCCGGACACCTACTTCGGAGCCATCGTAGGCCGTTATGGCAACCGGATCGCGAAGGCCAAGTTCAAACTCAACGGCAAAACCTATACGCTGGCGACCAATGACGGACCCAATCATCTGCATGGCGGCAAGAAAGGTTTCGATGCGGTCGTCTGGACGGGGCATCAGCTGAATGATCACGCCGTCGAATTGACGTATCAGTCGAAAGACGGTGAGGAAGGATACCCGGGTAACCTGACGGTAAAGGTCACCTATACGCTGACCGACAGCAACGCCCTGGTCGTCAATTATTACGCGACGACGGACAAGGCTACGGTCCTCAACATTACCAATCATTCTTACTTCAACCTGAACGGCCAGGGCAGCGGGACGATCAATAACCATACACTGATGATCAATGCCGACCAGTATACGCCGGTGGATTCCACCCTCATCCCGACGGGCAAGATCGAACCGGTGGCCGGTACACCCCTGGATTTTCGCCAGCCGATGTATATCGGGGCGAGGGTCAACGATACAGCCAATCCGCAGATCAAATATGGCAAAGGTTATGACCACAATTTTGTGCTAAACCGGGCCAAAGGCGATACGATCATCGGCGGCGGTAATCTGGCGCATGCCGTGACTGTCCAGGGTGACCACAGTGATATTGTGCTGAACGTCTACACCGATCAGCCGGGGGTACAGTTCTATGGCGGGAATTTCCTGAAGGGCACCAATCCATTGAAGGCCGGTAAACGTGATGACTACCGCTCGGCTTTCTGCCTGGAGACACAGCGCTTCCCGGATTCACCGAATGAGCCTTCTTTCCCGACGACGGAGCTGAAGCCGGGCGAAACATTCCAGTCTACCACTATTTTTCAGTTTTCGACGAAATAGCCCGATCGATGCGGCCGGCGAACAACCGGCCCTATTCAGTGATCGTTCAGCGGCAGCCCCCTGCGCTGAAATTCCTTCCAGTTCAGGTATTCTGCCCCATGGCGCTGTTCGACCATCGTGATGCAGCTATCCACCGGGCAGATCAGCTTGCATAAATTGCAGCCGACGCATTCGGCTTCTTTTATCGTGTAGGTATTGTAGGGTTGACCGGGGGTCAAAGCGATCGACTGGTGCGATGCATCTTCGCAGGCGATATAACAAAGTCCACAGTGGATACATTTCTCCGGATCGATGCGGGCGACGATATGATAATTCATATCGAGGTCTTCCCAGTGGGTGAGGGTAGGGACGGATTTGCCGATAAAATCCGTGGTCCGGGCAAATCCTTTTTCATCCATCCAATTACTGAGCCCTTCACAGAGATCTTCGATGATCCGGAAGCCATGTGTCATAACGGCAGTGCATACCTGCACACTCGTAGACCCCAGGAGCATGAACTCCGCGGCGTCCTTCCAGGTGCTGATGCCGCCGATGCCCGATACCGGCACTTTGGCGGTGACGGGATCCTGCGCAATGGTCGTCAACATTTTCAGCGCGATTGGTTTGACGGCCGGGCCGCAGTAACCTCCGAAAGTAGATTTTCCCCCCACATTGGGATTGGGGATGAAGGTATCCAGGTCGACGCCTGTGACGGACTGGATGGTATTGATGAGCGAGAGGGCCTGGCTGCCTGCCTCTACGGCGGCGCGGCCTGTCGGAACGACGGAGTGGACATTGGGGGTCAGCTTGGTGATGACGGGAATGGTGGCCGCCTCCATCACCCATTCCACTACGAGGCGGGCAATCTCCGGGTCCTGGCCTACGGCCGCGCCCATTCCTCTTTCCGTCATCCCGTGCGGGCAGCCGAAATTAAGCTCCAGACCATGAGCGCCGGTATCTTCCACTTTTTTAATCAGCTCCTGCCAGCTTTGCCGGTCATTATCCGCCATCAGGGAGACCACCATGGCCCGGTCGGGGAAAAGGCGGATACATTCCCTGATCTCTCTAAGGTTGAGGTCCAGTGGCCGGTCGCTGATCAACTCTATATTGTTTAGCCCCATGACCCGGCTGCCGTGATAGCCGACGGCAGAGTAGCGCGAAGAGACATTCTTCACCTGGCTACCTAACGTCTTCCAAACCACGCCCCCCCAGCCGGCTTCGAAGGCGCGCAGGACATTGACGAGTTTGTCGGTAGGAGGTGCGCTGGCCAGCCAATAGGGATTGGGGCTGCGGATGCCGAGGAAATCAGTGCTCAGATCGGCCATAGACTTAATTTTTGGGTTGTTCGATACCTGCATATTTCAATATCGCCGCGGCCGCGTCTTTTCCTGCCTGCACCGCATCGACGACTTCCTTTCCGCCATTGACACAGTCGCCGCCGGCGAATACGGGGGCGTAAGCGGCTGTGCTATCCGGCATGACGATCGCCGCAGTAGCCGGCATGACGATCGCAGTTGCTCCTCCTTCGCCCATCCTGATCCTTCCCTTGTCATTATCCAGGCCGGCCGATTGCACGAGATCTGTGTACGGTACCTGTCCCGCAGCCTTGATGACCATGTCCACTTCCAGTATCACTGTCTCCCCCGTATCGACAGGCGAACGACGGCCGGAATGATCCGCTTCCCCCAGTCGCATCCGGCTGCAGACCAGCCCTGTCAGCCGTCCGTTGTCCCCGATGGCAGCCTTCGGCGAAGTCAACCATAGGATCCGGCAGCCGTCAAGCTTGGCAATATCGAGCTCGGCCTCCGTGCACGGCATTTCGGCTTCAGTACGCCGGTAGATCAGCGTGACTTCCCCAGCCCCAAGCCGCCGGGCCTGCGTCGCGGCATCGATGGCAGTCATGCCCAGGCCGATCACCGCCACTTTATCGCCTACCGGCACCGACGAAAATCCGTTGGCCCGAATATCGTAAATGAAACGTATCGCGTCCACCACGCCTTCCAGATCTTCCCCCGGAATATCCAGCCGCCGGGCCACGCCTACCCCGAATGCCAGGTAGATGGCGTCGTATTGCTGCCGCAG
This sequence comes from Puia dinghuensis, assembly GCA_026225275.1. GTDB lineage: Bacteria > Bacteroidota > Bacteroidia > Chitinophagales > Chitinophagaceae > Puia > Puia dinghuensis_B. The sequence goes on along the minus strand of JAMFSL010000057.1, from coordinate 68,574 downwards.
CTGATCCAGCGTGATATCACGCCCCAACTCCTGTCCATACAGAATACTGATCCCGCCGATGGAGAGGATATAGTCCAGCTCAGCTGAACAAAACTCCGGCGTGACCTTATAGGCGGCAATGCCGTAAGTCATCAGCCCGCCACCTTTAGACTCTTTTTCATAAATGGTCACTTCGACACCTGCCCGGGCCAGCACATGCGCGCAACTAAGTCCGGAAGGGCCGGCGCCCACAATAGCCACTTTGCGACCCCTTGGCGCAGCACGACTGAACAGCGTCCATCCTCCGGCGATGGCTTTCTCGGTGGGATAACGTTGCAGACGCGCGATGGAGATGGGGGCCTCGTCCATCAAATTGTATACACAGGCGCCTTCACACAGTTTTTCCACCGGGCAGACGCGGCTACAGCCGCCACCCATGATATTGGCGCTAAAGATCGTATGCGCCGATCCCCGCAGGTTATCGGTAGTGATCTGTTGAATGAATTTGGGCACGTCGATGCCGGTAGGGCAGCTTTTGGTGCAAGGAGCGTCATAGCAGAACAGGCATCGGTTGGCATCGACCAGCGCCGCATCCCGCGTTTCCAACGGAGGATGGATATCGCTGAAATTCTGTGCATATTCAGCATCCGTCAGCTTATGGTTGGTAATAGCCATTTACAGCTCCGTTAATTTTCCGTAGGTCTCCGGCCGGCGGTCACGAAAGAACTGCCAGACGTTCCGCACTTCTTCGATCTTGTCGAGATCAAAACGGGCGATGAGCAGTTCGTCTTTGCTGTCAGAAGCCTGGGCGAATATCTGCCCCCTGGGATCGACGAAATAGGAGCTGCCGTAAAACCGGCCCAGGTTCCAAGGCTTTTCTTCGCCCACACGATTGATACAGCCCATGTAATACCCATTGGCCGCTGCGTGAGCCGGTTGCTCCAAATTCCACAAATACTGTGACAATCCGGCCACAGTGGCCGAAGGATTGTAGACGATCTCCGCTCCATTCAATCCCAGACAGCGGGCACCGTCGGGGAAATGCCGGTCATAGCAGATATACACGCCGATCTTCGCGTACCGTGTCTGGAAGACGGGATAGCCCAGGTTGCCGGGCTTGAAGAAGAACTTCTCCCAGAAACCGGACGTATGCGGGATATGATTCTTCCGGTATTTGCCCAGGTAGGTACCGTCGGCATCGATGACAGCGGCAGTATTGTACAACACGCCAGGTGCCTCCTTTTCATATATCGGAACGATCATGACCATGTTGTATTTCCTGGCATATTCGGCCATCCGGTAAGTGGTCGGACCAGGTACGCTTTCCGCGGATTCGTACCAGGCGCTGTTCTGGCCGGGACAGAAATAGGGAGTATTGAAGATCTCCTGCAGGCAGAGGATCTGCACGCCTTTTTCGCCTGCTTCTTCGATATAGGGCAGGTGCTTTTGTACCATGGCTTCCTTGATCTCTTCGATCGTGCCTTCGCCTTCGGTCTTCGGAAGGCTCATCTGGATCAGACCTGATGTAATGATTCTGGGCATTCGTATGATTGTTTTCGTTTACAGTTAACGCTTCAGCCATTGCGGCAGCGACAATCCGGTCCGTTCAGGGCCTCCCGGTCAGATGATCCCGCTAACCTTGTTCCGCGGAATAAATTGTCCATTTCCTTTTTCCATCAGGCATTTTCCGTTGTCGATGGCGACCTTTCCCCGCAACAGCACGGTCTTCACCTTACCCGTTAGTTCCCAGCCTTCATATGCCGAGTAGTCGACATTCATATGGTGCGTGGACGCCGACAGCGTGTGCTTTGCCAACGGATCAAAAAGTACGATATCCGCATCACTGCCCGGAGCGATCGTGCCCTTGCGGGGAAACATACCGAAGATCCTGGCCGGATTGGTGCACGCCACTTCGACGTATTTGTTCAGGCTGATCCTGCCCTTGTGCACACCTTCACTGTACAGCAACTCCATCCTGTTCTCGATAGCCGGATGGCCATTGGGGATTTTCGAGAAATCCTTTTCTCCCATCAGCTTCTGCTGCCACATGAACGGGCAGTGATCGGTGGCCACGACATTGACCAGACCCTGGTTGATGCCGGCCCATAGAGTCTCCTGGTCTTTCTTCTGCCGCAGGGGCGGACTCATCACCCATTTGGCGCCGTCGAAATCCTTTTCATATAAAGACGCGTCCAGCAGCAGATATTGGATGCAGGTCTCGACAAATACTTTCTGGTTGCGCCGGGTCGCATTACGCACGGCATTGAGGGCGCCTTCGCAGGTCAGGTGTACGATGTATCCCGGGCAACCTGTATAGTCCGCGATATCTGCAAACCTCGACGAGGCCTCGGCCTCTGTGACTTCCGGCTGGGACAGGTAATGATACAGAGGAGACAGCTTGCCTTCCGCACGGTGTTTGGCAATGAGGTAATCGATCATATCCCCGTTGGTGGCATGAACCGTCACGATGCCGCCTTGCCGTTTTACTTCCTCCATCAGTGCAGTCATCTGCCGGTCATCGATCATCAAAGCTCCCTTATAGGCCATAAAGGTTTTAAAGGAGGTGATCCCCAGTTCGACCATTTCCGCGATCTCCGCACGGGTAGAATCATTATAATCGGTGACAGCCATATGAAAGCCATAGTCACCCACCGCGTTCCCAAGAGCCCGGCCGTTCCATTCCGCCAGTGCTTCCTTTAGCGAATGCCCCTGGCGCTGCAGCACAAAATCGATCACCATCGTAGTGCCACCGAAAAGGGCCGCCCGTGTACCGGTCTCATGGGTATCACTGGAGAAGGTGCCCATGAAAGGCATGTCCAGGTGGACATGCGGATCGATCCCGCCGGGCATCACCAGCAGGCCCGTCGCATCGATTACCCTATCGGCATTCGCCGCCAGATCCCGCCCCATAGTAGCAACCGTCTCGCCTTCGATCAGTACATCGCCAATATAATTATCTGTCGCGGTGACGACGCGACCGTTCTTAATCAACAGAGACATAATTTACCTCTTTATAATGTACAATAAGCCCTGACGCCCGCATCCATATCCAATAACTTCCCCCGGCGACAAAGAAACCTACAAACCAGGCATAGCTGTATATTCCAATGATCCAGGCCGGCAGGCTGCCCGCAGGGATCACCCCGATCGTGGCCAGGAAACCGGGCACATTCGGAAGAATACCCAGGATCAGGCTGATGATAGCCTTACCGTTGAATCCGTTGTGGTAGCTGTAGTCTCCCTGTACCGAGTACAGGTCCCGGACCGATAGCTGCTGGCGGCGGATCAAATAATAATCGGCGATCAGGATGCCGCCTACCGGTCCCAGCAGACTTGAATAGCCGACCAGCCACGTAAAGATATAACCGCCGGGATCGGCCACCAGTTTCCAGGGCAGGATCAGGATGCCGATGACGCCAGTGATCAGCCCACCTGTCCGGAAATTGATCCGGGCAGGCGCCAGGTTGGCGAAATCATTGGCCGGGCTGACGATATTGGCAGCGATATTCGTAGCGAGCGTGGACAACGCGACGGCGAGCATGGCGATGCTAACGAGGATCCTGCTGTCAAATCTTCCGGCCAGCGCCACAGGATCCCAGATGGTAGTGCCGAAAATAAGGGTCGTGGCGGAAGTGACGACAACGCCGATAAAGGCGAACAGGGTCATAGAAGACGGCAGCCCGATGGCCTGCCCCCTGATCTGCGCACGCTGGCTGACGGCATAACGGGTGAAGTCCGGAATATTCAATGATAAGGTCGCCCAGAACCCCACCATGCCCGTCAATCCGGGAATAAAGAAGGCCCAGAAGGCTGCCCCGGACGTAAAGCGGGATGGAACGGCCAGGATTGGCCTCAGCCCACCGTGGACATGTGAAATAGCCCAGTACAGCAAAGCGAGTGCGGCCAGCGGCAGGAAAAAGGCTTTAAATACGAGCAGTTTACGGATGCTATCCACACCAAGCCATACAACGTACATATTGATCAGCCAGAATAACGCGAAGCATATCGCTGGCCCTGTTGCCAATCCCCACGACACCGGTAGCAGCAAGGGCAGGTGTTCCATCGCCGGGATCCACACCCGCAGCAGCTGGTACAACGCAAATCCGCCGATCCAGGTCTGGATGCCGAACCAGCCGCAGGCCACGATAGCCCGCAGCATCGCGGGAATGTTGGCACCCCTGACCCCAAAGCTGGCCCTGGCAAAAACGGGAAAGGGGATGCCATATTTGGCGCCGGCGCGCCCGTTGAGGATCATCGGCACCAGCACGATGCTATTGCCCAGGAAAATGGTGATGATGGCCTGCCACCAGCTCATGCCGCCACCGATGAGCGAGCTGGCCAGCATATAGGTCGGTATGCAGAGGCTCATACTGATCCATAGCGCGGCATAATTCCAGGTCGTCCAGCTCCTTTTCGCCGCGGGCACTGGCGCCAGGTCTTCACTGTACAGTGAGCGATGGCGGAGCAATTCACCGGGCGGAGAATAATCGGGCGCGGGATTGGCGTTCATAAGCGAAATGATTTATTCAGTGACATGGGCATCGGCAATCGTCAGGGCTTCGCTGATGATGGCGAGACCTTCGTCGATCTGTTCACGGGTAACGCTAAGCGGTGGCGCAATAAAGACATAATTCCAACGCACGAAGGCATACATGCCGAGCTGACGGATCCGGGCGGCTACCTGGTTCATGACGGTCATCTCTTCCGGCCGGGCATTATAAGGCGCCATCGGCTCTTTGGTCACCCGGTTCTTCACTACTTCAATGCACCCCAACAAACCCGTATTCCGAAAATCCCCGATACAGGGATGCTGTTTTGTAAGTCTCCCGACCTGCTCGTCGACATACGCTCCCATCCGGGCTGCATTCCCGATCAGTCCCTCGTCCTCATAGATCTTCATTACTTCGACCCCGGCGGCACAGGCCACCGGATGAGCCGAATAGGTCAGGCCGAGCCATAAGACGCGGTCGTTGAAATGTTCGGCGATGGTATCGGTGACGATGAGTGCACCCAAAGGGATATAACCTGCCGTAATGCCTTTCGCGGTGGCAATCATATCGGGAACGATGCCGTGCAGTTCTGCCGCGAACCATTTGCCGGTTCGGCCAAATCCGCTCATCACCTCATCCATGATCAGCAGGATGCCGTGCTCATCACAGAGGGCCCGCACTTTCTGCAGATAGTCCGGCGGATATTTGATACAACCCGATGTCCCGCTCTCTCCCTCCATCAACACAGCGGCAATATTAGCCGGGCCCTCGAACTCGATGACCCTTTCGATATGCGATACGCATTCCCGTTGGCAGCTTTGTATTTCCTTCCCCCAGGGACATCGATAACAGTAAGGATCTTCGACATGCACAAAGTTGGGCACCTGCTGCGCATCTGAAGGCAGCTTGCGGGGATCTCCGCCAGCAGACATGGCGCCATAGGAGGCGCCATGAAAAGCGCGATAGCGGGCGATGATCTTATGTCTGCCCGTGTAGAGGCGGGCAAGCTTCACAGCATTGTCGATAGCCGAAGCGCCGTCGGTCGTGAAAAGAGTCTTCTGCAGGTTGCCAGGCGTGACCTCGGCCAGCTTCTTTCCCAATTCCCCCCTGGCCTTCGTCACGCAGCCGGGAGTGACATAGCTGACTTCCTGCATTTGTCGCATTACAGCCTCGGTCACCCGGGGATGCCCATGACCGATGTTGACATTCATCAGGCCCGAAGAGAAGTCAATATACCGTTTGCCGTCATAGTCATACAGGTAGACGCCTTCGGCGCGTTGCACCGCGATGGGGTCGAGCCCTTTTTGTTTGCTCCAGGAAAAGAGCGTATAGTCCAGGTTGTCCTGGACAATCTCCTTTGTTTCGGAAAGCGTGGATGGTGATTCCATATCAAATAAAAGTTTAGATAAACATAGTAAAGCCTTTCAATCAAGCGCCTTAACTCATCCAGTTGATACCCGCTTCGGGATTCCACTTCACCGTGCTCTTCTTCAACCGGGTCCAGAATTCGATGGAACTTTTACCGGTGATATCGCCGACGCCAAATTTGCTCTCGTTCCAGCCGCCGAAAGAAAAGGGTTCCCTGGGAACCGGTACACCTACGTTGACGCCGACCATGCCGGCGCTGGCGCGGTCGATGACATAACGGGCAAAGGCGCCGTTCTGGGTAAAGACGGAAGCCGCATTACCGTAGGGGCTGGCGTTTTCGATGGCGATGGCCTCATCCAGCGTGGCCACCCGGATGATGCTGATGACCGGGCCGAAGATCTCTTCGGTAGCCACCGCCATATAGGGCCGGACATGGTCGATGACGGTAGGACCGACATAAGTGCCATGTTCCTTGCCCGGGACAGTATAATTCCGGCCGTCGACCAGGATCTTTGCACCCTGCTCTTCTGCCTCGGTAATATATTTTTCGATCCTGGTTTTGGCGGCCTGGTCGATGACAGCGCCCAAATTTTTTCCGGGAACGATCAGGCGGGCCTCGATACAGATCCGTTCGATGATGGCATCCACATTCCCGACGGCCACCATGGCAGAAGCGGCCATACAGCGTTGACCGGCGCAGCCGCTCATGGAGGCGGCTACGTTCTGTGCCGTCATCTCGGGCTGGGCATCCGGCAGGACCAGCAGGTGGTTCTTGGCGCCGCCGAGGGCCAGGCATCGCTTCAGCTGATGGGTAGCGCGTTGGTACACGAGTTTGGCCACTTTGGTAGAGCCGACAAAGGAGACCGCTTCGATGCCGGGGTGATCGCAGATGGCCTGCACCATATGACTGTCTCCGTTGACAATATTGAAAACCCCGTCAGGCAGCCCGGCTTCCTGTAACAGAAGAGCTATCAGGCCCACGCTCAGCGGCACTTTCTCCGAAGGTTTGATGATCATGCAATTGCCGAGCGCCAGGGCATTAGGGATCGTCCAGTTGGGCACCATGGCCGGGAAGTTGAAGGGAACGATGGATGCCACTACACCGACTGCGGTCCTTTCGGTCCTGCATTCCACCCCTTTGCTGACCTCCAGCACTTCACCGGCTATCAATTGCGGCAGAGAAGTGGCGAATTCGGTCAGCTCGATGCATTTTTCTACTTCGGCGACAGCTTCGCTGTAGGTCTTGCCGTTCTCTTCGCTGATCAGCGCAGCCAGCTCCTGTAAGTTCTTTTCCAGGAGGTATTTATAACGAAAGAAAATCTGCACCCTTTCTTTGATGGGCATGCGGCTCCAGGCCGGAAGGGCTGCCTGTGCAGCGGCTACGGCCGCATCAAGGTCGGCGGGGGAAGAACAGGGCATGTCAGCCAGCCAGCTGCCGTCGAGAGGAGAGATAACCGGAATAGTGCGGTCAGCGGTGATGTCAGTGAATTCCCCGTCAACATAATTTTTCATCCGGCCATATTTGGCGGTGGCGATATCATCACGTTCGGACAACATGGTTTCCATATGCGTTCATTTAATTAAAAATGAGGGCGCGGGCCCTCACACAATTTAACGTAAAAAACGTATATCCGAACGACTCCTGCCTTCAATTCCTCTTTTCCTAGCGGGCCACCACCAGCACCCCAAACGTACCCGGTACGACCTTCGGCCGTTCGCCGGCGGCGCCTGGCTGCGTTTCCGCCGCAGGCAGATAAACTTCATGCGTCTTTTCATTGACCGCACAGGTGCGGGCGCTTCTTTTGGTCGTCACATTATCGATCACTTTAAACGAGCTGGCCGATTCTTCTTTTATGACCGTCAGCTTGCCCTCGCCGCAGGAAGCAAAAACCAACTTCAGACCGGCGTCGAATCCGGTGCCGTCACAGCCATCACCGATAGGAAGCGCGGCGACGATGGCGCCACTGGTGGCATCCATAACGACGAGCTGTTTGTCGCAACCGGCAAAAAGGCGTTTGGTCTTTACATCGATGGACAGCCCGGTTGGGCCTTCCGCCTGCAACGGCCAACTGGTGGTTACCGTCTTTGTGGTGATATCCACGACGCTGATCTTATTCTTATCCTCAATATTTACATAAATCTTGCCCGCTTCATCGGAAACGGCGGTTTCCGGTTTGCCATCGAGGGCGATAGTACCCGTTACCTGTCCGGTGCCGGGATCGATCAGCGAGAGATCATGGCTCCTGCCGTTACAGGTGATGACAAGCTTTGAATAGGGATCATACATAATAGCGTCCGGATTCTGGCCGGTAGAGACTTGCTGGAGCACCGCCGCTGTCTTAATATCGAAGATGGTGACTGTGTTCAGGCGGCCGTTGCTAGTAAATCCCTTTCCCAGGGCCGGGGCGAAGGCGATGCCGTGTACGCCGGTGGTGTTGGGGATCACGCCAACGGAGTCCCCCGTTTTGGCATCGAGAATAACGACATCTGAGCTGTGAGAGACATAGATCTTCTGATCTGGACCGACGGCGATATAATCCCAGCCGCCGGGACTGCCGATGGTAAATGTTTTTGTCACATGGAAGCCGCTCGTACCCTGCGCGTGGGCATTCTGCAGCGTAAGACACAGCGCCAGCACAGGCAAAAAGAAAGAGATCCGGAGTTTCATAAATGATGAGCTTTTTTTGAGTAAGTCGCTAATGTAGGATCGATTTCTGGTTAAATTCTGTACTTGAGGAGCCCTAGCTGGTCCTTTTCCCCTGCAGCAGCAAATCCACCGCCTGTTGGAGACTGCCGGCCCGAACGATCTCACCCGAATTGACAAAGAAGATCTCGTCGGCATTCTCAATGGTATTGAGCCGGTGGGCAATGATGACCCGTGTTGTGGTATCCGGTAGCTTACGCAGGATATCTTCCAGCATTTTTTCCGTGACGGTGTCGATATTGGCAGTGGCTTCATCCAGGATGAGCAGGTCGGGATTGCGCAGTACCGCCCGGATAAAAGCGATGAGTTGTTTCTGCCCCAGGCTGATGCCATCGCCACCTGCTACGATCTTGCTGTCGAGACCTTCATCGAAGCGGGTCAGCAGAGTTTCCAGCCCGGAGTCGTGCAGCACGGCGGTCATCTGCTCGTTGGAATGGTCTTTATATTGTTCGTTGCCGTATAGGATATTGTCTTTGACTGTACCGGTGAAAAGGAAGGGATCCTGGAGAATAAAACCGATCTTTTGCGACCGCTCCGGGGGCGTGAATGTACGGATATCCTTGCCGTCGAGCAGTACCGTCCCCTCGGTGGGATCATACAGGCGCGCGATCAAAGAGGCTGTGGTGGTCTTGCCGCCGCCCGTCGGGCCGACCAGGGCATAGGTCTTGCCCTTTTCCATGCGGAAGCTGTTGTGACGGAGAACGTCCTTGCCATTCGGATAGCGGAAGGAAACATCCCGGAATTCCAGCAGGGCAGGGGAGCCGTTAACAGCAGCGCCGTTGCCGCCCGCGGTTCCATGGGATGACGCTATGGACGTTCCATTGCCAGATGATGCTCCGGGAGCCTCAGGCAGGGTGACCAGATCAGACTCGAGAGAAAGGATGCGCGAAATGCGATCCCAGCCCGCAACTGCCGTCTGAAAGCCGGCCCAGAGCGCAGCCAGCTGACGCAGCGGATCATAAAAAGTCTGGGTATACATAAAAAAGGTGACCAGGAAGCCGGTTGTAAAATGGCCGGCCGAAATCAGATAGACGCCATATAACAGGACGACGATCTGGCCTAGGGCCGCCAGAAAACCATATACCGGCGTGTACACGTTGTTGGACAGCGTAGCGCTGACAGCAGTGGAATAGTTGTGCTGGTTGGCCCCATCGAAACGCTGGCGAAAATAGTCGCGGCGATTGAAGGCCAGCACCACCTTGAAATTGCTAAGGGACTCCTGGATCTCGGCGCTCATTGCACCGATACTCTTCATGTACACGGCATTCTTTTTTTTCACCCATGGCGAGACCAGCTTATTGAAGATCCACATGATGGCTGCGGGCGCCAGGACAGCCAGCCCAAGCCGCCAGTTGCTCCATATTAAGGCGATACCGGAGGCGATAACGACGAAAAAGCTGGAGACGAATTGCATCAGCGACTGGGAAAAGAACTGGTTCAGCTTATCGGTATCGTTATTGATCCGGGAGATCAGGTCACCTGCCTTGTTCTGAGCGAAGAAGGCCACCGGTAATTCCTGCAGCTTATTAAAGATGGCATTCCGCAACGTGAACAGCAGCCGCTGGCCGAATCCGCCCATTAATATCGTTCGCAAATAGACGGCGCCAAGGTTCAGCAAATAGATCACGATCAAATAGCCGCAGACGGTCAGCACGAGGGGATAGCCACTCCCGCGGAGTATTGTCCAACCAAGAATATGCAACCCATCGTGTGCGCTATGGTTGCTGAGGATATTATTGAGCGTAAATCCGATCAATGCCGCCGGCAGCATGCTCAGTATGGCAAAACAGACAATGGAGAGCAGCGCCAGGACGAGCCTGCCCCGTTGTTCGGGCAGCAGATTGATCAGTTTGAGGAGCGCGGACCATGTTCCGCTTTTGGCATTTCCATCCGTCGCGGCATTAAGGTCGTAGTTGTGCTTCTGGTTGCTCATAGTGGCTGGTGCTTCTTTGTGATTGATAAATCTGGACGTATTCCGGGCAACTTTCCATCAATTGCTGGTGTGTCCCGCTGGCGATCATTTCCCCTTCCATCAAAAGGATGACCTGGTCATAGTCCTCGATGGCGGCAATTTTCTGTGTCACGGACAGTAGAGTGATGCCAGGATAGTTACGCCTGACATTGGCCAGGATCTTTTGTTCGGTTTGGGTGTCTACCCGGGCAGTAAAGTCGTCCAGCAAAAGTATCCCGGGATTGATAGCCAGCGCCCGGGCCAGCATGATTCGCTGCTTCTGGCCCCCCGAGAGGGTCGTACCGCGTTCGGAGACGACGGTGCTGAGCCCTTCGGGCAATGAATCGATGAAGTCCCTGAGCTCCGCCGTCTCGATGGCCTTTTCCAATGAGAGGTCAGTGACTTTGTCACTGAAAGCGATATTTTCACGAATACTCATATTGAAGATGATGCTGTCCTGGAACACAAATCCGACCTGCCGGTGAAAACTTTCTTTTTGATACGACTCCAGTAATTGGCCGTCAAAGAATATGCTGCCGCTGTCGGGCCGGTTGAGACCGGTCAGCAGGTAAAGCAGCTGTGTCTTACCGGCGGCCGTAGGACCGATGACAGCAGTCTTCGATCCGCCTGCCACGCGAAGACTGACATCTCTCAGGGCATACTTGCCGTTAAAGCTGACGTTGATATCCTGAAGCTCGATATGGCCGTCCAACGTTTTCACCACCGTTCCCTTTTCTTCCGGATCAGGCGCATGAAGGACGGCGCTGATCCTGCCGAAGGAAGCCTGGGCCTGAGCGATGAGGTTGCTCATGAAACCAAGGGTGAGGATCGGAAAGATCAGTTGAGACAGATACTGGTTAAACGCCGTGAATTCCCCCAGGCTCAGGGTTCCCAAAATAACGTCATGGCCGCCGAAGGCGAGAATGGCCAGTGTCGCGAGATTGGCCGTGAAAATAATGACGGGGATCAGCGAGGCGAACAGCTTCAATACCCGCATGCCCAGCCCCAGCGCTTTGGCATTGGCCTCCAGGAATTTCGCGTATTCTAACTGCTGCGAATGGATCACCCGGATCAGCGCCGCGCCCAATATGCTTTCGTTGATGACCTTGTTGAGCCAGTCGATGATCTCCCGGCTGATCTTGAACAGGACACGAACCTTCTTCAGCACGAGATAAAAGGTTACCCCGATGATCGGGATGATCGCGATCACCCATAATGCCAGCCGCCATTGGATGGTCAGCAGCATGACGCTGGCACCGAGGATAATAAAGATGGAGGAATAGATCGTGGCAACCACCTGCGAAACGAAGACCTTGATGGAGTCTACGTCTGCGGTGAGATTGGTCAGTAACTGGGCCGAGCTGGTCCGTTGCAGGAAAGCGTAGTCCTGTCGGGATATCCTGTCTGCCAATCGAGTCCTGAGATCGCGCGCCACTCTCTCTGCTGTAAAGGTTTGCACAATGCTGATCGCAAAGGTCAGCAGGAAGCCGGCTGCACTTGCCGCCAACAATAACCAAATGAAATGACTGATCGGCTGATGATGCAGAAAGCCATCAATGCCATGGGCTGTAATTCTGGGAACCAGCAGGCCGATCCCCGCGCTGAGGATGGTCAATGCTACCAGCGGGTACACCAGGCTTCGATAAGGCTTTAGCAAAGAGAAAAGGCCTGGTCCTTTTGGCTTGCCCGGTTTTGGTGGATTCTTTTGACTCATACGTTGTGGTTATCCGAGCTCCAAATTTAACAAATTCGTGACAGGGGGTAAGTTATATTCTGGAATGACCGGGAAAAGGCCGGTGGAAGGCGGGAAAATGTCGGTGGAAGTAAATATATTCGCCCAATGATGAGCAGATATATAAAATTTCTACTTTTCCTTTTTCTCTCTCAGCGCGCCATCGGACAGTTACAACATATGCCGGCCTATCCGCTGATCACACATGACACCTATTTCAGCGTCTGGTCTTTTACCGACGAGCTGAACAGCTCAGCGACCCGGCATTGGACAGGGCAGGAGCAGTCGCTGTCGGGCATGCTTCGCGTCGACGGAAAATTGTACCGGTTCATGGGAAAAAAGGATTCGACCGGTCAGTTGACGGACATACCGGCCACGCAGCAATGGGTTAACGTGAACGCCACCCAGACGAAATACCAGTTCGCCTGCGGTGACGTCGACCTGACACTGACTTTTACTTCCCCATTACTACTGAATGATCTTACTCTCTTATCCCGGCCCGTGACCTATGTCTCTTTCCGCCTGCGCAGCAATGACGGCGCGAAGCATACCGCTCAATTATATGTCGGCGTATCCGGCAACCTGGCCACTGATAAACCCGGACAGGAACTGGAGCACCATATTCGCCATGACGCCGGATTGACGATGATCAGTACCGGTACGAAGGCGCAGCCGGTGTTGAAGAAAAAGGGGGATGATGTGCGGATCGATTGGGGATGGTTGTATGTAGCTACGCCTACCGAACCTGGTCTCAGCCAGACCTGGGGACCAGCCCTCCCCGACACTTCGGCTGAACAAAAATTCATTTCTACGGTCTTTCCGGCCGTCACGGTGTCGGAAGACCCGATCGAGAAGTTGATCCTCATCGGTTATGACGAAAGTTATGCCGTGGAATTCTTCCATCACAAACTATTACCCTGGTGGCGAAGCCACCCCGCGACAGGTGAAAAAAAGCCCACGATGCCGGGTCTGCTACAGAAGGCCCTTACGGACTATGACAGGGTGCTGTCTCGCTGCGATACGTTCAATAAGGTCATGTATGCCAACGCGGCAGATGCAGGTGGCGACCACTATGCACAGTTGTGTGTAGCGGCATACCGGCAAAGTATAGCCGCCCATGCGCTGGTGGAGAGCCCGGATGGGGATCTGCTTTTCCTGTCCAAAGAGAATTTCAGCGGTGGGTTCATCAACACGGTCGACGTCACCTACCCATCCGCTCCCCTGTATCTTCTATACAACCCAGCCCTGCTGGAAGGCATGCTGAATGGAATCTTTTATTACAGCGAGAGCGGCCAATGGAAAAAACCCTTTGCCGCCCATGATCTGGGCAATTATCCGCTTGCTAACGGGCAGCTATATGGGGAGGGTATGCCCGTAGAGGAATCCGGTAATATGATCCTGCTCACCGCGGGTATCACCAGGGCGGAAGGAAGGCCGGACTATGCCCGCAAGCACTGGAATACGCTGACCACCTGGGCGCATTATCTGGAGCAGTCCGGTTTCGATCCGACGAATCAACTCTGCACAGATGATTTCGCCGGTCACCTGGCCCGCAATGCCAACCTCTCTGTGAAGGCCATCGTTGCCCTGGGCGCCTATGGCTGGATGGCCGGGCAGTTGGGACAGCCTGACACGGCCGCCAAATACCTGGCGCTGGCCAAATCGATGGCAGCACAATGGATGGTACTGGCCGATGCCGGCGATCACTATGCCCTGACCTTCGATAAAAAAGATAGCTGGAGCCAGAAATATAACCTCGTATGGGATAAGCTGCTGAATCTGGGGCTGTTCCCGTCAACTGTATACGAGAAGGAGACGGCCTGGTACCTGAAACACCAGGGCCCTTTCGGTCTGCCGTTGGACAGCCGTGCCACCTACACCAAGTCCGACTGGGTCCTCTGGACAGCGACGCTGGCGGCAAAGCCCGATGACTTTACGGCGCTGACTGACCCCATCTATAAATATCTGACAGAGACCCCCACACGCGTACCCCTTAGCGACTGGCATCAAACCACCGATGGCAGCAAAGTCGGTTTCCAGGCCCGCAGTGTCGTCGGGGGCTATTTTATCCGGCTGCTCGATTATCAATGGAACAAACGATAAAGATCAACTATGCGCAACATTTTGAACCCGCTTTTCCTCTTCATTCCTTTCATTTTATCCGCCCAGTCCCCCGCCACAGAAGACCTGCTGCAGTACGTGCATCCAATCATCGGCACCCAACGCATGGGCCATACTTATCCCGGCGCCACATCCCCTTTCGGCATGGTGCAGCTCAGCCCCGATACGGATACGATCCCCTACGAACAGAACGGCAAATACAATCCCGATGTCTATAAATACTGCGCCGGCTATCAATACGACGATAAGACTATCGTAGGCTTCAGCCATACCCATTTCAGCGGTACCGGCCATTCGGACCTCGGAGATTTCCTCATCATGCCCACGACGGGCGAACTAAAAATGAATCCGGGGGTGGCGAGCCAGCCACGCAGCGGTTTTCGTTCGGCGTTTAGTCATTCGACGGAAGTGGCCGAGGCCGACTACTACAAGGTAAAACTGGAAGATTATAATATCCTGGCTGAACTGACGACCACCACCCGGGTAGGATTTCATCAATATACTTTCCCTGCTTCCGACCAGTCGCACATCATCCTCGATCTGATCAGCGGCATCTATAACTATGAAGACAAAAATGTCTGGACTTATGTGCGGGTGGTGAACGATACGCTCGTGACCGGTTACCGCGAGACCAGCGGCTGGGGCCGTACGAGGACACTTTATTTTGCGATGACCTTTTCGAAACCGTTCGAGCAATACGGCAGCCGCAACTATTCCAAAAAAGAAGTCTACCGCGGGTTCTGGGGAAAGTTCGACCAGGACCATAATTTCCCTGAGATCGCCGGCAGACAGCTTCGGATGCATTTCGACTTCCACACGAAGGAAGGCGATCAGATCAAGGTGAAATTCGCACTGTCCGCTGTCAGCACAGAAGGCGCGCTCCTAAATCTTCGCACGGAAGCGCCGGGCTGGGATTTTGAGCAGGTAAAGCGCCAGGGGCAGGCCGCCTGGAACACCGAGCTATCCAAAGTTCAGATCCAGGCCGGCAAGGAACAGAAGGACAATTTCTATACCTCCCTTTACCATGCCTATATCAATCCCACCGTCTATATGGATGTAGACGGTTCATACCGGGGACTCGACCAGGTCAACCACAAGGCGGATGGTTTTGTCAATTACACTACTTTTTCACTCTGGGATACCCACCGGGCCCTTCATCCCCTGTTCAATATCCTACAGCCGCACCGTAATGTGGATATGATTCGGTCGATGCTGGCGCATTACAGCCAAAGCCCCGAACATATGCTGCCGATCTGGGCCTTCGCTTCGAATGAAACCTGGTGCATGTCCGGGTATCACAGTGTAGCGGTGATCGCAGATGCCATCGTGAAAGGGAATGCGCCTTTCGATGCCAATGCGGCGCTGGATGCCTGTATCACTACCTCCAACCGGCGCAGCTTCGAAGATATCGGCGTGTATATCGATAAGGGCTATATTCCTTCCGAAGCCAGCGATGTGTCCGTCTCTTCGACCCTCGAATACGCTTATGACGACTGGGCTATCGCCCAGGCGGCGAAAAAACTGGGTCGGATGGATGTCTATGCCACCTATTCCAAACGCGCAGAGAATTATAAGAACGTTTTCGATCCCTCCATCGGTTACATGCGTCCACGGCTGAGTGACGGCAGCTTCCGGCCTGCTTTCGACGTGCTGAGCACGGACGGGCAGGGCTTTATCGAAGGCAACGCCTGGAACTATACGCTGTACGTGCCGCATGACCCGACCGGGCTCATACAGCTGATGGGTGGCAAAAAACACTTCGTGCAATATCTGGATTCGCTGTTTACCATGACACTGCCGGATAAATTTTTTGCTGAAACGGAGGATATCACCCGCGATGGCATCATCGGCGGTTATGTCCATGGCAACGAGCCCTCCCATCATGTTGCTTATCTGTACAACTGGACGGATCAGCCCTGGAAGACACAGGAAAGGGTGCGGATGATCCTCGGGAACCAGTACCATGCGCGCCCGGATGGGCTGGGTGGTAATGACGACACGGGGCAGATGAGCGCCTGGTATATCTTCACCGCACTGGGCTTTTATCCGGTGGCGCCGGGCTCGGATGAATATTCGCTGGGCAGCCCGGCCATCGATGGAGCCGTTTTACAGCTGGAAAATGGAAAGACCTTTACCATCGAAGCGAAAGACCAGAGCGAAAAGAATGTATATGTCAAAAAGGTGACCCTCAACGGACAAATCCTTACCCGCCGGTATATCACCCATGATGAGATCCTGAATGGAGGAAAACTGGTGTTTTATATGAGTGCAAAGCACTAGACCCCATAAGATACGGTCAATTTGTCTTTTGCGGGCCTTGCAAATGCGGATTTTTTTATATATCTTGTATATGACGATTCGATTTTATCATTAAAAATCCGCCATATGAAACATTCTATTCATCTCGGTGAGACGGCTGTCACGGTGTTGCTTGCTGTCTCCTTTCTCGGCTTGGTCATGTTCTTATCGTATATCTTCATTATTGCGACGGTAGGCTAATCCATGACATCCGACCATAAAAGATTAAGGCCACCCCAAACAGGGCGGCCTTTTTTAATATAAGAGTGCCCCATTCCCTTTATTGCCAGATAGTAGATTTTACGGATTAGCGTGTCATATGGGCGGATAAACGTGCGATTCCTCATGGATCGGCGATTTTGAGCTAAATTTGCGGCCATCATGATTGGTTCCCTTTCTTTGCCCGATTTCCCCTTATTGCTGGCGCCGATGGAAGACGTCAGCGACCCGCCTTTTCGTGCGGTTTGCAAGGCTAACGGGGCGGACCTCATCTACACTGAATTCATTTCCAGTGAAGGCCTGCTGAAAGGAACTGCCAGCAGTCGCCGGAAGCTGGATATTTTCGAAGGTGAGCGGCCGGTGGGTATTCAGTTATACGGCGGGGACGAGGAAGTGCTGGCCAGGGCCGCTGCTATCGTCGATGCGACCCGTCCCGACCTGCTGGATATCAATTTCGGCTGCCCGGTGAAAGGTGTGGTAGGGAAAGGCGCCGGTGCAGGCGTGCTGAAAGATCCCGACAGGATGGTGAGGCTGACCGCAGCCTGTGTGAGATCTACCCGGCTGCCCGTCACGGTCAAGACCCGGCTGGGCTGGGATGACCATTCCAAAAACATCGAAGACATAGCGGAGCGGCTGCAGGACGCGGGCATCCGGGCGCTGACGATCCATGGACGGACGCGTTGTCAGTTGTATAAGGGTGAGGCAGACTGGACCCTCATCGGCAGGGTGAAGAACAATCCCCGCATGCACATTCCTATCTTCGGCAATGGAGATATCGACAGCCCGCAAAAGGCGCTGGAATACCGGAATCGTTACGGCGTCGACGGTGTCATGATCGGCCGGGCTGCCATCGGGTATCCCTGGATCTTCCGGGAAATCAGACACTATATCGATACAAAGGAAATATTGGCTGCCCCGACCGTGGAAGAGCGGGTTGCGGTCTGCCTGCAGCACCTCAAAGGAGCACTGGCATGGGCCGGCCCGGTGCATGGCTTACGGGAAATGCGGGGCCGGTATGGGCCTTATCTCAAAGGATTGCCCGGTATCCGGGAGCACCTGAAAGACCTGGTGCGCCTGTCGGAACCCGAGGCGGTGATCGCCTCCCTGCAGTCTATCGGCCGGCAGTACCATGGCTATGCCCTTGCCGCCGAACCCATTCAACTGGTGAATTATCACACAAATTGCACTATATGAACGCTTGCCTGAAAATCAGCCTATCCTCACTATTGTATCTGTCGGGGCTAGCGGCCCTGGGACAAAAGACCGCTACTGTCTACACCACCGCCGCCAAAACCGACCTTCGCCTATCCCCGAACGGTCAATTGAATTTTTCCGCCTATCAGCAGCCAAAGGAAACGGAACCCTTTGTACTGGTGGACGCTTCCGCCAACTTTCAAACGATTATCGGCATCGGCGGCGCACTGACAGATGCAGCAGCGGAGACATTTGCCAAATTGCCCAAAGACAAACAACAGGAACTACTGACGGCCTATTACAATCCGGGTACCGGTATCGGCTATACGCTTGCCCGGACGAATATCCAAAGCTGTGATTTTTCCAGCGACAGCTATAGCTATGTCGCGGATAATGACCGGCAACTGACCACGTTCAGTGTCACCCATGACGAGCAATACCGCATCCCGCTGATCAAACAGGCCATTGCGGCAGCCGGCGGCCAGCTGCGCCTGTTCGTCTCCCCCTGGAGTCCGCCCGCCTGGATGAAGGATAACAACAGCGTCACCGGCGGTGGTAAGCTGAAGCCGGAATATGACCAGAGCTGGGCCAATTTTTATGTGAAATTTATTCATACGTATGAGGCAAAAGGTATCCCGGTGTGGGGATTGACCGTGCAGAACGAACCGATGGCGACACAGAAATGGGAGTCTTGTATTTACACTGCTGAGGACGAGCGTGATTTCATCAAAAACTACCTCGGCCCAACCCTGCAAAAGGCCGGACTCGGCAGTAAGAAACTGATCGCCTGGGACCACAACCGCGATCTGGTTTATCAACGCGCCAGCACCATCCTCGAAGATCCCGCCGCTGCCAGGTATGTCTGGGGGATCGGCTATCACTGGTATGAGACATGGACGGGTAATCCCATGCAATTCGACAATGTGAAGATGGTCAATCAGGCTTTTCCAAATACCCATCTGATCTTCACCGAAGGTTGCAAGGAAGCATATTCCTTCGACAGTCTCCAATCCTGGTCTCTCAGTGAACGGTATGGTTATTCCATGATCAATGATTTCAACGATGGGGCGGTAGGCTGGACGGACTGGAATATCCTGTTGGATGAGAAAGGCGGCCCCAACCACGTCGGCAATTTTTGCTTTGCGCCGATTCATGCCGATACCCGGAACGGAACACTGATCTATACCAATGCGTTTTATTATATCGGGCAGTTCTCGAAGTTCGTTCGTCCCGGAGCCCGGCGTATTGCCGTCTCCACTAACCGTCCTGCCTTACAAACGACGGGTTTTCTGAACAAAGATGGCAGTATCGTTGTCATCGTTATGAATACGACCGATCAGCACCTGCCTTACCACCTCATCTGGAAGGGCAAAGCAGCGGTCACGGAAAGCTTACCGCACTCTATCGCTACGATAATGATCAAATAAGAACAATGGCATCAATATTCAAAGTTACATTAGCTGCCGCGGCACTCGTCTGCGGCTTGGAAAAAGCATCGGCACAAAAAGACAAGGCAGTCAGCACCTGGCTGACGGACCCCTCACAGGCTATTTTTTTTCAGCGACAACCTGATGAAGCCCACCTGGAGAAGGGCAACGAATTTCCCGCAGATCCGACGATCGTCATCGACGACTCGAAAAAATACCAAAGCATCGATGGCTTTGGATTTTGCCTGACCGGCGGCAGCGCGGCACATCTGATGCAGATGAGTGCCTCCGCCCGCGCGGAGTTATTGAAAGATCTCTTCACTACCGACAGTACCCATATCGGCTCCAGCTATGTCCGCGTCAGTATCGGCGCCTCGGATCTGAACGATCATGCCTTTTCCTATGATGACCTCCCCGCAGGCCAAACGGATACGGCCATGACCCACTTTGACCTGGGGCCGGACTTAAAAGACGTGGTTCCCGTGCTAAAGGAGATACTGGACCTGCAACCGACTATTAAGATACTGGGCTCGCCCTGGTCGGCGCCGGCCTGGATGAAGACGAATCATGACACTCGCGGCGGCAGTCTGCTCCCGCAATATGAGTCCGCATATGCCCAATACCTGGTGCAGTATATTCAGGCCATGCAGCAACAGGGGATCGGAGTCAGCTTTATTACGATTCAGAATGAACCGCTCCATCCCGGCAATAATCCCAGCATGTACATGCCGGCCACCCAGGAGGGAGAGTTTATTAAGAATCACCTCGGACCCGCTCTCAAGCAAGCGCTACTCGATACGAAGATCATTATTTACGACCATAATGCCGATCGCCCGGAATACCCCCTCTCCATCCTGGAGGATCCGCAGGCCAATCAATATGTCGATGGATCCGCTTTCCATCTGTATGGTGGAAAGATAGAAGCCCTTTCTGCCGTACACGATTCCTTTCCCGATAAGAACCTATACTTTACTGAGCAATGGGTCGGTGGTCCCGGTAACTTCAGTAAGGATATCCCCGATCATATCAATAAATTGATCATCGGGGCGACGCGTAACTGGTGTAAGGTAGTGCTGGAATGGAACCTGGCCGCAGATTCGCTGTATGAACCGCATACCGACAGGGGTGGTTGCGACCGTTGCCTGGGCGCCGTCACCATCGACGGGGACAGAGTACAGCATAATCCCGCCTATTATATCATCGCCCATGCATCGAAATTCGTCCGGCCCGGCTCGGTCCGCATCGGCACGAACTCGGATGAGGCCTTGCCGAATGTGGCTTTCCGCACGCATACAGGCGAGGTTGTGCTGATCGTGCTGAATAATACGGCCACCAAACGGGCCTTCACGATCGACTATAAAAACAGACGCCTGCATCCAACATTGAATGCAGGCGCCGTCGCCACTTATGTGTTCTAAAACCTATTGCGTATCCCACCAGACCCGGTCCTGCATGGTAGCGGACTGTTGCGGCTGAGGGTTCGAATTGAGCTCCGTTTGCGGATAGAGCATCCGGCGGGGAATACCGGACTGCTGCGCATTGGGTACGATCGTCAGTACCGGGAAACCGGTGCGGCGCCAGTCGACATAATTCTCCGGTGATAGGAAGTCGGCCAGCCGTTTTTCTTCGATGATCTGCTGAATGGCCGTGCCCGTCGTCAGCGTCCCGCGAGCCGCGAGATAAGTAGTGATATCCCCCGAAGCAACACCCAGGAGAGTCATGTTCGTCGTAATGGCCTGCGTAAAATAAGGTTGCGCCGCAGCGACGCCCGATACCCGGAAGGAGGCTTCAGCCTGAATGAACAGCACTTCGGAATAGGGCATCAGGTATTGCGTGGAGCCCACCGCCGCATAAAAAGTCCCCAAAGAGGAAAAGTCAAACAGGGTGCCGATGGTCGGTGCGCCGATCTCCCGGCCCGTATCCAACCCTGTGTTCGGCGCTGCTGAGATCATCATGGGCAAACGCGGATCACTATGCGCGACCAGCGTATCGACGAGCGCCTGAGAGGCGACCAGTGTGGAATAAGGCAGCATTACCGTATACCACGGATTTTGTGAGGTAGAGCCACCGGGATATCCGAATTTCCATTGATCGGTGACGGCAGTCATCCCATTCTGCAGGGCCGTCAGCGCGAGATTGGACTGAGTAGTAGCATCAAACCCCGGCGCCTTGGTCAGGTGCATGTCATACCGCGCTTCCAGGCTATAGGCCAGCTTTATCCATTCCGTCATGCTGCCATTGTAAAAGAAATCCTCCGGACCGGGCACCACACCCGCCGCGAGCTGTGCATCGGCAATCCCCCGGGCCAGCAGGGCCTGGATACTGTCATAGACGGTCGCCTGTGCATCGTAGGTGGGCGTATAGTCGCTCGCTCCGTTCAATGCTTTCGAATAGGGAATATCCCCCCACATATCGGTCGTAAACCCAAGCTCATATGCCGTCAGGATCTCGCCGATGGCCTTATAGTCGCTATTGCCGTCTGCCGAAGCTTCCTGGATAAGCGTCTTGAGATTGATCAGGCCGTTATTGTAAACATTGCTCCAGGTCAGGTTCATATCCGTATTGAGGAACTGATACGTGCCATAGTTGATCGGCACCTGGTTGTAACTGATCGTCTGCATAATATGCTGTGCATAGGTCGACACATCTCCTTCGCCGTCACCGCCGCCACTTCCGGGACCATCGGTGCCATGCGCGATGCTGTATTCGATAGGTCCCAGGATGACAGATTCCTGTACTGTCAGCGGATTGTTAGGATTGTTGTTCACGTCGATGAATTTCTTACACCCGGTACCCGCTACGAGTAATACAATGCCGGTATATAACAAAATATTTTTCATGCTGATAGTTTTTATTTGAAGCCGATATTAAGGGTCAGGTTAAAGGACCGTGTGGTCGGAACGGTATTCCCGTATACCCCGACACTGCCGTTCCCCGTCCCATAACTGCTCACTTCAGGGTCGGAACCTGTGAAATGTGGTTTGTAGATGAACAGGTTCTTGCCGGTGAGCGTCAACCCGATCGTGCTGAAGCAAGTCTTCTGCAACGTCGAAGCCGGCAGCTTATACCCGAGGGAAGCCGTACGCAGCTTCAGGTAGGTGCCATCCTGGATCGCCGCTCCATAGTTTGTATTCAGCCGCTGGTAGTAATCCTCGGCATGGACCACTGTGGTGTTTTGCGTCTCGGTGCCCTGTACGATACCCTTTACGACAAAGTCCTGCCGGTTTTGGGTTACTTTCGGCGTGCCATAGAACCAGCCATACCGGTCATCGGAGTTCAGCACGTCGCCGCCCTTGCGGTAGTCCATAAAGAATCCGACACGCCAGTTCTTCCAGGTGAAGTTGTTGTTCATCCCGGCGAGGAAGTCAGGCTGGAGGTTCCCGATGATCTCGTTGGTCGTGCTGGTGACTGGCAGCCCCTTGCTGTCGACCACAATCTCGTGCGAAGTGCTGTCCCGGACAAAGCCATTGCTATAGAATACGCCAACGGGCTTGCCGATAAATGCCCAGGTCTGGCCGATATCGAGGGATGGCGTATTGCCATTGATCTTGGTCACGTTGTTACGGATCCGCGTATAGTTAAGTGTCATGTCCCACCTGAAGTTCTTGCTCTTGACCGGCGTGATATTGACCAGGGCTTCTACACCCTTATTCGTCATATCGGCAGCATTCAGCGAGGTCGATGAATATCCCGTGGAAGGAGCGATCGGCACCCCCTGCGTCAGCAGGTTGTCATGATTCCGGCTGAAATAGCTGACCTCGAAACCCAGCCGGTTTTGCAGGAAGCTCATTTCAAGCCCGATCTCTGCCTCTTTCGTAGTCTCGTTGTGCAGATAGGGGTTGCCCAGCGTGCCGCTGACTCCAAATCCTGTAACGGCATTGAAAGGGAAATTCGTTGCCAGGTTATAAGGCGTTGTCAGTGCATAGGCACCAACGTTGTCATTACCTACGATGGAGTAGGAGGCCCGCAGTTTGCCAAGGCTCAGCCACGAAGCATCCTTCATGAATTCCGAGAAGATAAAGCCCGCCGATGCCGAACCATAGGGATAGTAGGACTTGTTGGAGGCCAGCACCGACGATCCGTCAACCCGGCCTGTCAACGACAGGTTCAGGAAATCTCTGTAAGAGACATTGGCCTGGCCATAAAAGCCGACCTTACGGGTCAGATAGTAATTTTCAGAACCGACGATGGTCGACCCGTTGGTGACATTGTTGAAACTAGTGATCGCAGTACCTGTACCGGTAATGCTATGGGTCTGCGTATAGTTCGACAGGATATTGTTACCCAGCAGCAGGCTGGTGTTGAAGTCACCAAATTTCTTCTCGGCGGAAACGATAAAATCATTGTTGAACTGGCGGAAATTGCTGCTTTGCTGGATGACCTTCCCGGTCGTTCCCAGCGGCTTGCTGGGCGCTTCGTAATAATCAGGCTGCTCCGAATAGGTATCCGCACCGCCCCTGTCCGTGATCGTCAGCCAGCTGGTAGGCTTGTAGGCAACGGTGACGATAGGGATAAGCCGGCTAACCTTGTCGTCGTTGTAGACATTGTGCAGGTCCCAGAAAGGATTATTGCGGCTCGCGCGGTATACCCGCTGGTTGCCCTGCGCATTCAGGTAGGGCAGGGGATCCCAGGTACTTGGCGCGGTAATGACCGTCCATAACGGATCCGTGAGGTCATAGCCTTCGGGCACGAAATGGCGGCTGGACA
This sequence comes from Puia dinghuensis, assembly GCA_026225275.1. Taxonomy (GTDB): domain Bacteria; phylum Bacteroidota; class Bacteroidia; order Chitinophagales; family Chitinophagaceae; genus Puia; species Puia dinghuensis_B. Next base: position 44,384 of record JAMFSL010000057.1, on the reverse strand, counting down.
GGGTCCAGTTCAATTGAAAGCCGACCGTCAGCTGATCGGTGATCTGGTTGCTGAATTTAGCAAAAATAGCGTTCCGCTTATAGTTGGTGGTCGGCACGATACCCGTCTGTTCCAGGTTCGAATAAGAATAGAAATAGGTGCTTTTATCGGCGCCGCCGCTGACCGTTGCCGTATTCGTATAGGTATTTCCGGTAGTAAGGAAGGCCTTTAAAGGATTTTTATAATACGTGAGGAGTCCGACGGATCTCAGGCTGTCTATCGATGGCCCCCAAACGGCGCTGGTCTGTGTGGCCGGCGTATTGCCATTTTCATAAACACCCCTGTCACCCTGGCCGTATTTGGTCTGAATTTGCGGCAAAATGCCGTTATCCGTCTGCCATTGCGAGCTCAACGTGACCTTGGGCCTGGTATTCTTCGCACCGGCCTTGGTAGTGATCAGGACGACGCCACGGGCAGCATTGGATCCATACAACGCCGATGCTGCAGAGCCCTTTAGCACATTGATGCTTTCGATAGTTGCCGGATCGATGTCCGACAACCGGCTTTGGCCGCTGCCGGTGCCGTTCGGGTTGCCGGTCTCGCTGTTATCGATGGGTACGCCATCCAGCACGATCAGGGCCTCGACGTTTCCCAGCAGGGAGCTGGTACCCCGGATCACGATCTGGCTGGAAGAACCCGGCTGACCACTCGATGCGGTGATCTGTACACCCGATACCTTCCCATCCAGCGCATTCAGCACCCCCGGCTCCTTGGACGCAAGGAGGGTCTCGCCAGACACCTGCTGGGTGCTGTAGGTCAGCTCACGCTTTTCCCGGCGGATACCAAGGGCCGTCACGACCACTTCGTTGAGGGAATTTTGCGTTGTCTTTACCTGGACTTCATAATTGGATTCATCACTGGTGTTCACTTCCCGGGCCTCAATGCCGATGGCCGAGATGACCAGCGTAGCACCCGGCTTCACGGTCAGCTTGAACCGGCCCTGGGCATCGGTAGCTACCCCCCGTTGACTGCTTTTTTCCCGGACGGAAGCCCCGGAGACGGGATTGCCGGCATCATCTCTGACCCTGCCGGTGATTGTTTTGGTTTGTGCCAGGGCCGGAATGGCGGTCAGCCCCAGGAATACGACAAGCAGCAGCCATCTTGGAAATGCTGGCAGCAGTCGGTCTCGATTTTTCGATTGGTTCATAGCTCTCAGTTTTGATTATTTGAATGCAAAGAATAGCCCTTTCGACCCCGTGAAATACGGAATGCGACCCGCCTTCGGCGGTTCATAGCAAGCGCTGGCCAACCCGCCTTCGGCGGCTCAAAATCGTCTGTGGAAGTTTTCTCTAAATGTCTAAGGTGGGATTAAGGCGTCATGTGGTCATAGAATCGCCATTTTGTGGTATAATCCTTATCCAACGGTTGCTTCTCCAGGATCGCACGGATCATTTCAATAGGCATGGCGTTGAGATGCAGGATCGTGTCGTGAAATTGCTTGTAGGTCATTTTATGCGTATCGACGAGTTCCTTCTTCATGGCATAGAACTGTCGCCCGCCGGTGAGGTAAGCCAGTTGATACAACGGATCATAATGTCCTTCGAAGGACCGGCGGACTTCGCCCGCGGCATTGGCCCGTTCATGACCGACGCGGTCTACGAGGAAGTCGATGCACTGCTCGGGAGTCCACTTGCCCAGGTGATAGTTGAGTGAAAAAATGATCCGGGCGCAACGGTGCATATGCCAGAACAACATTCCCACTTTGTCCTCCGGCGTCTTGGGAAATCCAAGATCCCACAGCAGCAGTTCCCAGTACAATGACCAGCCTTCCGTCCAGAAACCCGACCCGAAGTTGCGGTAGCTGCGATAACGCTGATTCATATAGGCCTGCAGGTTATGCCCGGCGATCAGTTCGTGATGTACGGTCGCACGCGAGAGATAAGGATTATTGCCCCGCATGCTCATCAGCCGGTCATCCTCTTCCATTGTATTGGTCGGGTAGGAGATGCTGATCTCATTGCCACCGGTAAAGAAAGGATTGACCAGCTGTCGCTCAGGCGTCATCATGATCATCCCCCAGGTCTCTTCCGCCAGCGGTGGAATAGTAACGAGGTCATTTTTCTTCAAAAAATCTACGGATTCATTAAAGAGCCGCAGGATCATTTCGGGCTGCTCACCGGCCGGTACATAGGAGTTCTTCACCTTCTCCAACGCTGCCTTCCAGTTATCACCGAATCCCATTTCCCGCGATGCCTTCAGCATCTCCTGGTCGCACCACGCGAATTCTTTGTTGGCGATATCGATCAGCTCTTCCGGTGTATAAGGGATCATCTCGAATTTCAACTGGCGGATCAGCTCCTCCCGGCCAACAGGATGACCGGCGATTCCGCTTTTGTCGTCTGCTACAAACCGGCTGTTCTTTTCCTTGAACTGGGCGGCATAGCTGGCCATCGCATCGTCGAGCTCCTTATATGTCTTGGGCATCCACCACGTGAACAACGGATCATAACCATTATAAAATTCATTGATCGAGGAGATCGAACGCCGAAGATCGGCGATGACCAACCCCGCCTCATAGAGGCCATCCATATCCATAGAAGTATCGCCTTTTAGCTTGCTCTTCAAACCCCCGATAGCCTTAGAGTAGTCGAACCAATCCTTGGCCAGCAGTTCGGAATTCAGCACATGACCCCTGCGCCGCAGCTTCTCGATGGCGTAGATGCTGTCGGCAAATGGAAACCAATGCATGACCTTATTATATTGCGCTGCTTCCGCCGCCGATGCCCGCACCTTTTCATTGAGGTTGCGTTTAAAGAGGATATAATCCACCTTGCATTCCTGGGGCAGCCCCTTGAAATCCAGGTGCTCCAGTTTGTCCAGGTATTCATGATACAGCTCGTCCAGCCGGCCCCTCAATTCCGGCGAAGCTCCTTCCGTATTCACGTTATTGCCAAAGCCGCCTCTGGAGCCATAAAAGCTGCTGTTATAAAAACGGACCAGCGCCCGCAGATCGGCGTTATAATTCTCCATCAGGTTGGGCATCTCCTGACAAGGCACATACGCGTCGGGGGAAACCTGCGCAAAGAGGGTTGCTGCAGGAATAAGCAGAGACAACAATGTTCCGAAGAGAAAACGATAATTTCTCATAGCCGAGATTATAGTTATGGTTAGACGTGATGCAGTCAAATATAATCCAACTCTATCACAGGGGATGTTTGTGAATTGACCGATCTTTTACCAATTTTAACTAAAGTTCATGTAGCCGCATAGTCGTCAGGCCCTTTGCCGGTAAATTGATCGTGAAGGTTGTGGAGTCTTTTGATAAGTGGATATGTTGAGGAGGATTATTGTCCGCCTCCACCAGATAGTCGCCTTCTAATCCTTTTAGTTCGACGGGCAGGACATGCACATCGCCCGAACGGTTCTCGACGACAAAGCGCAACAGCCGTCCCGAAGGATCGATCGTCACGCTTTTTTCTTTTGCAAACCCGTCGCGCTGCAGGAGCAGGTCGAAGGACAGACTATCCAGGCGGCAGAACAGCCGGGCCCGCAGGCCGTCACGCGGACTGATCACATAGCGGCCATTATCGATCATCCAGGCGCCGCCATAGACTACCCGGCCAAATACCGCGTCATCGGTGAGAATGGTTGCCGCAGTACGCGTAGCGCCGCCATAGCCCAGGTCGACTTCGCCATCGTAAAACCAGGGACCGCGGCCTTGCGGCTTCTGGATCCAGGTATTGGTATATTGCTGGGATTCGAAGGCCCAGCCGCTGGCGCCGTCATTGTCTTTGCCCGGATACCAAAACCCATAGTTGCTGGCGGCAGTACCGGTGTTCATCAAGGCAAAAGGAGCCAGATAGGCTGCATAGCCAAGGCCGATATAATCCGCGGGTTTTGAGGCGAAGTGCAGACCATAATCCAGTACGGCCCAACCGCCCATCTGCGTCATATAGGTCAGGGTGAAATTATCGCTGCGGCCCCGGTAATCACTGCCGAGATAATAATAGGCAGGCTCGATGGCGCCACGCAGCGCGATATTGGCCGACATCTGCCGGTCCATGAAGCTAGTCGCCGCCGCCTCGGTGATATGTGGATGGGAATACCACCGCTGCTGATTTTTGTCGAACCACAGATTGCTGTCAGGCTGCATCGGATGCCGGATGGCATACTGGGCCAACGCATGACTGGATTCGAAGGCCGTGGCATCGATGGCATATTCACTGCGGAATGGATAGGGGTCATCGTACACAAAGTACTTGACCTTTTTTTCCCATTCGCTCCGCAGCCAGCGGGCATCATTGCCATAGCCTTCCTTTTCCAGGTCAGCCATCAGCGGCAACAGCAACAGTTCATTATAACAACCCCATTTGTAGGTTTCGTACCAGGGCAATATCTCATAAGGGTAGCTGAAATAGGCTTTGGCCGTCTCCTTAGCACGGATCAAATAGCCTTTGGCGTCAAGGTAGTGCGTCCTGCCCGGATACAGACTGGCAATCTTGTACATTTCATAATACAACATCATGATATGCGGATAATCATACGACCGCCAGATATGCATCTTATCCTTGTTGCGGTCGTTCACATTTTTCTTCCGCAACGCCGTATCCCTGTCGATCAGCCAGTTCGGCGTGCCGTACACTCCATAAGGAAAAGGGGTCTCCTGGTCCGTCCGCTGCAACCCGCCCCATACGAAATGCTGAATATAATATTCCACCGCGTCGATCTCATGCTGATCCGGATAGAATACATTCTTCGCGGCCACGTAAGGCGCCTTGTCCAGGGCCGGGTCATCACAGTACAGTACATAGTTCAGCCGGCTCGTGTCAAAATAATCCGGGTTGTCGGGGCCGCGCAGCTGGTGGTTCTTCATGTCATAGACCGAGAAAAGGCCGTCATACCATTTTCCCGGAACCTTGTGCTGCTGCCTATCGACGATAAAGGCCGCCCTTTTCTTATATAAGGTCTCCAGCGGTTCGGTGCTGAAGAACTCCAGCCCGGTATGCTCATGCCGGCCATAATCGATCGTCAGCCGGTTCTCGCCCAGCCGCGAAAAATGGATGCGATACAGCTTCGTGCCTGCTACCCGCCCCGGCAGCGCCTGAATGGTCGTGGCGGCAGGGAATTCTGCGACAACAGCATTGATCCTGACTTTTGTGCGCAACGCGATGCTGACATCGAGATCGTTGGGGATGGTCATCCCGGGCATCACCCGGACATCGATTCCTCCTTCCTGCACGATCAGATCGCGGATCTGATCGTAATCGTCTGCCCAACGGAAGACGAATCCATACTGCTTTGTCGCCCCCGGCGCCAGCGTCAGGGAAGTAGTCGGCTGCCGCCAGCCACCGCGTGTCTCTGCATGGGCAGTCAAGGCCGAATGAACAAAAATCTGAAAGGCGCCACGGCCCTCACCGGGCAGGTTCGTCGAGAAGTATTCCAGCGAGGTGCCGGGTTGGGGCAGCATCACGAGATAGGGTCCGACTCCCGTAGGTCGCTCCCAATAGAGGAAAGAATTGTTCCCGGAAATAAAGTGATGTTTGACGACACGCTGTTCGAATATCTCGGTGGGATTCTCACCGCCGCCACTATTATAGGCCAGGGGCAACGCCAGGTCTTCGACGACGACAGGTTTGTCGCTGCTGTTGTGCAGTGTGATCGTCCAGCTCAGCCGGTCACCATCCAGCTTGAAATTTTCGTCCAACCGCAGATCGCTTTTTTCCGGGCCTCCGGCCCTGAGAGAGTCTAACCTGCCGTCCACCCGATAGCGCACCACCACTTCGCCAAAGCGTTTGCCTTTCCGGATATAATTAGTCACATAGCGGTCTCCGGTCTTCCAGAGACCGGAGATGCCATATTGATCGGGTTGCACCGTAAAAGCGTCGTTTGTCCACGTCGTCGCATTCTGCGCGTGCAGTAAACCGCAGCACAGCACCAGGAACCAACAACTAATTAGCCGGCAGCTGCATATTGTCATAGAAGCGCCATTTCGTTGTAAAGTCCTTCGTCAGCGGCTGATGTTCCATGATCGCCCTGATCATTTCGATCGGCATGGCATTTAGCTTCAGGATGGTGTCGTGATACTCCTTATAGGTCATCTTACCGCCGTCCACCATCTCATGCTTCAGCGCATAGAATTGTCTTCCGCCCGTGAGGTAAGCCAGTTGATACAGGTCGCCATAGTGCCCCTCGAAAGATCTCCTGACCTCGCCAGCGGCATTGGCCCGCTCATGACCCACCCGGTCTACGAGGAAGTCGATACATTGCTGGGGTGTCCATTTACCGAGGTGATAGTTCAGAGAGAAGATGATGCGGGCGCAACGGTGCATATGCCAGAACAGCATTCCGATCTTGTCCTCCGGCGTTTGGGGGAATCCCTGATCCCACAGCAACAGTTCCCAATACAGCGACCAGCCTTCCGTCCAGAAACCTGAACCGAAATCGCGGTAAGTACGGTAACGGCCATTCATAAAGGCCTGCAGGTTGTGGCCCGCGATAAGCTCGTGGTGGACTGTCGCCCGCGAGAGATGGGGATTGTTGCCCCGCATGCTCATCAGCCGGTCGTCCTCATCCATCGTATTCGTCGGATAGGAGATCATGATCTGCTCGCCACCCAGGAAGAAGGGCGCCTGCAATTGCCGTTCGGGAGACATCATCGTCATGCCCCAGGTTTCCTCCGCCAGCGGCGGGATAGTAACAAGATCGTGCTTCTTTAAAAAGGCGATGGACTCATTATATAACCCCAGGATCATTTCCGGCTGCTGCCCGGCCGGAACATACGTATTCTTCACTTTCTCGAGCGCCGCCTTCCAGTTGTCGCCAAAGCCCATTTCGTGAGAAGCCTTCAGCATTTCCTTATCGCACCAGGCAAACTCCTTATTGGCGATATCGATCAATTCCTCCGGGGTATAGGGTATCATTTCGTACTTCAATTCTCTGAGGATCTCTTCGCGGCCTGCGGGATGACCCGTAATACCGCTCTTATCCGGGGCTGCGAACCGACTGTTCTTCGATTTGAACGTTTCCGCATAACCGCTCAGCGCCTCGTCGAAATCTTTATAGACCTTTGGCATCCACCACGTAAACAGCGGATCATAGCCGGTATAGAATTCATTGATATTGTTGATCGCTCTTTTCAGATCGCCGACGACCAGACCCGCCTCATAGATCGACGCCATGTCCATGCTGGTATCGCCTTTGAGGCGTTCACGTAGTGCCTTCAGCTGGTTCGTATAACCATCCCAGTTTTTGGCCAGCTGCTGCGCATCCAGCTGGTGTCCTCTTCGCCGCAGCTTTTCGGTGGCATAGATCGAATCGGAGAAAGGGAACCATATCTTTATTTTTTCATAGATAGCCGCGTCCCTTGCCGACTGATACAATTTCCCATCCAGGTCCCGCTTTAAAAGGATATAGTCCACTTTGCATTCCTGGGGAAGACCGTTGAAGTCCACGGCATCCAGCTTTTTTAAATACTCGTGGCAGATATCGTCCAGTCTTTGTCTTTCTATCGGCGCACAGCCCTCGATATTGCCGCCGCCGCCTCTGGCGCCATAAAAGCTGGTATTGTAAAATCGGACGACGGCCCTGTAATCGGCATTGAAATGCTCGATCAGCGTAGGCATTTCCTGGCAGGGAACATAGGAGTCCGGCGAGACCTGCGCCGAAAGATGAGGGGTCATAAAGCAACAACACAATACTAAGGCCAATGAATAGCGATGATAATTTCTCATATAGTAGTTATTCTTTGATCCAAACGATTGAAACCGGCGTTTTGTCCAGGTATTTAGGTGGCTCGTTCGGCCGGGTGGGCTGTTGGATACGGCTGGATACCGGCGTGGGGGTAGGGGCCACCCTGTTCATCCGGGCATAGTTGGGGATGGCCAGCAACGGAGAGCCATCTGCCCAGTGACCGTTGATCGTCATGACCCCGTCAAGGAAATCTGCCCATTGCAGGGTCAGCGGTCCGCTGCCGATGTGCTGAGCGATATCGGGCTGGTCTGCACCTTCGACATTGTACAGCAGGGGTCCATAACGCAGCGCCACCCGGCCGCTGTCGGCCTTGATCTTACTATCGGCTGTGATCTTCTGAATGACCATCGGCAGTTCGAGGTCGATCCTGTCCCCCTTTTTCCATGTCCGCCTGATGACAGCATAACCTTTGACGATCGATGGTGTCACTTTCTCGCCATTGATGGCTAACGACACCAGACCACTCACATCCGGAACGGGCGTATAAAGATCGCTGGTCTTGCGGTTGGGTACGCGCACATAGACGGTAAAGGCTTGGTTGTCACAGGGTTCACGGTGATGGATACCTTCCCGCTCCACGGATAATCTGTCTTCTGCACCATGTCGACATCCGTCCCGGCCACCTTCTCTACCTTGATGGTGCTCCCGACAAACAAATTGACATATAGCCCGTCTTCGCCACGGACATAGGTCCAGGTCGGCATCATCAGCAACGTACGCGGGATATTGCCCACGCAGCAGGGGCAGGAGTGCCAACCGTAGCGTGGCTGCGCGGTGGCCAGGCCATTAGTGTAGTAGAAATCCGTTCCGTCCAGGTTCAACGATCCGAGCAGTGCATTATATAGGGTCTCCTCATATAAGTCAGCATACCTGGCGTCGTGCCAGGCCAGGTTCATTTTGTATTCGAAGAAGATCAGCCCGCAGCTGCTGCAGGATTCACAGTAGGCGTTATTGCGCAGCGAATAATCCGGGCCAAAACCTTCGGAGGTTTCGCCGCTGCCGATACCGCCGGTGATATAATACTTCCGGTTGACCATATTATCCCAGAGGGACATCACCGCGCTCTGATAATCGATGTCGCCCATCTCGGCGGCGATATCGGCCATTCCTGAATAAGTATAGGTGGCGCGGACAGCGTGACCGACGGCCTCATACTGTTCTTGCACCGGCGACTGGCTCTGATCATATTCGTCGCCGCCGCCACGGTTATCCAGCAGGAATTTGGCGAGGTGGATATAGCTGTCGCCATGTCCCTGCCCTTCCATGTCATTAACAAAACGGCCGAAGCGTACGAGGGCCTGTTCCATCTCCTGGTGTCCGTCGAACCAGGCTTTCTTTCCAGGGCCGATATTGGCCACCCAGCAATCGGCCAGCTTTTTCGCCGCATTGTAGAGACGCTTGTCCTGTCCTTCCGTCAGCGTATAATGATTGATGGCAGATTCGATAAAATAGCCGGCGGTATAGCCTTCGTGGTTGCCCCGGTTTTTTGGCGACCAGCGTTCGTGCCATTTGCTGGTATCCCGCAGCGTATAGGCGGTCTGCAGGTAGCCATCCGGCTCCTGGGCAGCCAGAATAATAGGAATCCACTGTTCCAGTGTGGCTTTCATTTTATCCTGTGCGGCAATAATAGCGGTATCACCCTGAGGATCGACCATCAAGGCCTCACTCATCGCCTCTACCGTCTGGTAAACCCACGCATTGGAGAATACATACCCTTTATGACGGCCATGGGGCAGTCCCTGCAGGGCTTTGGCGGCCTCGATAAAATTGTCGATCCCGCCCTGACCGGTAGTGAGGTCGCTACGTTCGATCTGGTCGACGCAGAAAGGTATCCAATGGGTGATGATGACTTTGAAGCGGTCGTTCCAGAGGCGGCTATCGATGGAATAACGCTTAGTATAGACTACGTCCAGGCGTTTGGCCGGTGGTCGGGCGACAACTTTCACGCGAAGCGTAGAGCTGGCACTCGTATTGCCCTGCCAGGCCGTGAGGCGGAGAACATACAACCCGGGAGTAGGAAAAACAGCCGTTGTCCGTAGCGAGTCCGCTGTATTGAAGCTCACCTTGCCGGGCCCTTCCGCTTTCGTCCAGGCAGTGCGGCTGACCGATTGTCTGCTATGAACATACCCGTTGAGCCAGGTCCTACCACCAACCATGACATCGCGGTCGATGCCGGCGATAACGGTCGAATCTGTTTGTGCCAGTAACGGGCCGGCCGATAACAGGATAAAAATGATATATAGCAAGGAAGATAAGCGCATAGTGTTAATCAATGTTGACTAAAAGTAAGGGATGCATGGAACAACAATTTAGCAATTTTTCACTCAAACCGACCCGATTTTACCCGATCACCACGACTTCGTGGTCCAGCACCCTGTCGACGGTGAAATGACACCACCCGGATGATACCGTTGCCGCAGCCGTGCGGCCTGCCACCAGCAGTTGCAGGCGATGACCGTCGATGGCGGGGCCATCAGCCGCTGGCCCGGCCGGCAGCCTTACTTTTACCTGCAAGGGTCCGATGGAGATCAGCTCGTCCAGCGACTGCCGCCAGGTATTTTCATTCGTCAGGTTGACCAGATGCAGCACCAGCCGTCCGTGCTGCCGGTATAAATGGACGTCCACCAGCCCGGCGCCTTCAACGGTGACGGGTAGATGTTCGTCGGCGGCCCACATGACGATGTTTTTTAGCAGATCGCCGTGATCGGGAAGGTTGGAGCGACCATATTCCCGATCGATGTCGGCGGGTAGAAAAGCGACCCGGCCGGCTTTTCGGCCACCGCCGTCTTCCTTTTCGCCGCTGCGAAGGACCAGTCCGGGGATATCTGTTTTCGGAACCCGCATCCAGGCCTTCTCGGGTGGATAAACAGGAAATTGAGGAATGAAGGTCAGCAATACTTGCGAGCCGACATCGACGCGGAGGGGGTCGAGCAATCCGCCAAAAGGAAGGATATCCGTCTCCTCAAAACCTTTGAGCACGGGATGACGCGGCCCGGTAGCGGCAGGCTCTCCAGGCTGATGTGGCCCGTCGACCCGAGAACGAAGTTCAGGCGTCAACCGGAGATAAGTGTGATATGCCTCGCCGGCCAGCCGATCGGATGTGGGTTTGGCAAAAACATCACGGGGTGTTGTCAAATGCGCTCCAAACAAATCGCCCAATGCAAAGTCCGGCCGGGCGTTACCATCTGCATCGAGAAGGCTGCTGTTACCGGTGGCGATCAGACTGCCGCCTCTTCCGACAAAGCCTGCTACTGCCGACACCTGCTCCTCTGTCATCACCGCGAGATCCGGCAGGATCAGTACGGCCAGTCCGGCAGCATCGCGGTCGATATCATCGGCATGTACGGGCAGATAGGGAATGCGAGCCCTGATCAGCGCCGAGGTGATCCCTTTCCACGGCAATTCTACTCTTTCAGCCGTGTTATCCCGCCCATAGTAATCCATATTTTCCTGCGACCATACCACGCCCACGGTGGCGACAGGCCGGCGGTTGAGCAGATAGGCCTCATGGGCAGCCTCCCAGTGAAAAAGCGCTTCGGGATTATGGTACATGCGGCGGTCTTCCTGGTAGGCGCCGACGATATGCCACCACAACTGGATACCACCCGCGAGTCCTTCGATCATCCACATCCGCGCTTCGGGTTCGGGTTTGCTGGCGACACGGAACCAGGGTTTGTGCGCCTGGTACATGGCCATGCTTTCGGGGATCAGCTTGTCCCAGCCTAAGATGCCATGGATCAGTTTGCCGGTCTCGCCATTGTGCTGAAAGCCGCCGGTGTCGGTACGGGCCTGGTCATCGAGCATGATAATATCCGCACGGCGGGCGATTTCCCGGAAGTCGCGAAAACTTTTGCTCTGGCCGCTGACTCCGCCGCCATTCATGCCGGACCATATACAGTCTGGCCCACCGGCTGTCCGGGTGATCCGATTGTTGAGCTCCCACAATTCGGTTCTGCGGGCATAGTTCCAGCGGATCCAGGCTTTGTAGACGGCGCTGTTCCAGTCCGCGGCAGTGGGCAGGTCGTAACCGGTCTTGTCATGAAAACCTTGCCGGCACCAGGAGCAATGGCAGATGGTGTCCCGGCCCAATCCGCTCCAGCTATTGTCCGTGAAACCCTCCGGATGATATAGGGTAGCGATCTCCGTCAGCACCGCGGGAATATGTTGATTGTAATAAGGACTGTTGATACAGGAGATATAGAGGTCATCAGCTTTGTAGGCTTTCCCGGCGGCGTCGACGGCAAACCAGTCAGGGTGGGCCTGGTAGAATTCTTCGTGGGCGCGGTTGGAGTCCATGCGGGCGAATACTGCCAGGCCATCCTTATGGGCTGCGCGGCAAAGATCCCCGAACAGATCGCCATTGCCAAGGTATTCGGCCTTGCGGTGCAGGGGTATCTTAGTAGGGTAGTAGGCGACGATACCGCCCGCATTGGCAATGATGCCGCGGGTATTGGTACGCCGCCAGTAACTGCGCCACCAGGGGATATCGTATTGTTGCGGATCTTTCTCGTTGATGTTCACCTGGCCCCAGCGGGTCACCGTCCGGTACCAGGGCTTCGCTGCATCCGCCGGATGGGCGCTATCGGCCGCATTCGTCGGACCTTCCGGTCCCGCGAGCGCGCCGGTACCATTTGTGGTCATCAGAAACCCAACGGTGCCTGCCGTTATCTGAATAAAGTCACGGCGAGTATAGTCCATAAAAATAGTTGTCTTGTGAAGGTAACACGGGTTGCCTATATTTGACGCTTCAAAAAGGAAAGACATGAAAATAGGTTTTATTGGCATTGGAAAGATAGCGGGTGCGATAGTAGAAGGGCTGTGCACATCGTCCACGGGTAGCCCGGCGAGCAGACCAGGAGACGCTCCGCAAATCTTTCTCTCCCCGCGCAATGCGGAAAAGTCGGCGGCCCTGGCGGAAAAATATCCTACCGTAACCCGGCTGGATACCAACCAGGCTGTCCTGGACAGCAGCGATATCGTGATCATTGCGCTGCGCCCCGCTGTGGCGGTGGAGATATTGACCGGATTGCATTTCGACCGGCGACATACCGTAGTCTCGCTGATACCGTTGGTGAAAGATGCCGACCTGTTGCCCGCAGTCGCACCCGCAACAGACGTCAGCCGGGCCATTCCGCTACCGACCGTGATGAAGCACCGCTGCCCGATTCCGCTCTACAACGCCAGTGAAACAGTGACCCGGCTGTTCAGCGCCATCGGTCAGCCACTGCCTGTCACCGACGAACGTCAGCTGCATGCGCTGTGGACGCTAACGGGTCTGATCACCCCGTTTTATGAGCAGCTGGGCGCGCTAAGCGAATGGACGACCGCCCATGGCGTCGATCGTCAAACGACGGATACCTATATCGCCGATCTCTTCGAATCGCTGTCCTATATGGCTCAACAATCCGAGCCGATCGACTTTGCAGAACTGGCTCAGCATGCCGCTACGCCCAATGGGATGAATGAACAGGCGGGACGCGAGATCAGAGACAGCGGTGCGCATGCCGCATGGATTTCCGCCGCAGATCATTTGCTGGAGCGATTCAGGTAAACAGGTGAAAATTTAAAAACTAACCAAAATGAGAATATCGCTGTCCCTGCTGCTTAGCCTGTTCCTTTTCCATGCCATTGCCCAGAGCGATGAAGCGGCACTGGAAAGGGGGCTGTATAATTTACCCAATGTAACTTTCAAAAAGGTCTCTGCTCCCGGAGACCGGTATATGAAATATGAACTCATCATCAGACAGCCGCTGGATCACTGGCATCCCGAGAAAGGATATTTTTATCAGCATGCGACACTGCTGCACAAAGGCTTTAGCCGGCCGACGGTGATCGAAACCCAGGGATACTGGCTTTTTGACCACAGAGATGAAGTGGAAAAGATGCTGGGCGCCAACGATATCAATGTTGAATATCGTTTCTATGGGAAATCCGTTCCCGATTCAGGTTCCATCCCCTGGGACTACCTGACGATCGAGCAGGCGACGGCAGACTGGCACGCCATAAACCAGCTGTTCAGAAATATCTATAGCGGAAAATGGGTCAGCACAGGCGTCAGTAAGGGTGGAGAGTCTACGGTATACTATAAATATTTTTATCCGAAGGATGTAGACCTGTCGCTGCCCTATGTGGCCCCGCTGGACAACAGTATCGAAGACAAGCGGCTTTATCATTTTTTCGACACGATCGGCACGCCGGAATGTCGCAATAAAATATTTCAGCTGCAGGTATTCTTATTGCAACACGAAAAAGAGGCGATAGAAAAATTAAAGTGGTACTCAAAGGGCGCCAGGCTGCATTACACTTATACCGGCGACCTTGGCAGGTCATTCGAATATGCGGTGTTGGAATATCCCTTCGCGTTCTGGCAGAATTATGGCCTCTGCGACAGCATTCCTACCGGTACCTCGTTGGAAGAGGACCTGGATGCGCTGTTGAAAATTTCCGACGTGGCTGCCTTTTCCGATGAAGGGTTAAAAGAGTTCGAGGTGCATTATTACCAGGCAGCCACCCAGAGCGGTTATTATGGCTATGATCTCACTCGCTTCAGAAAATACCTGCATTATTTTACCGGAGAAAATCCCTTGTCGTCTTTTCCGCCAAAATCCGCTCCCCCCAAACCCTTCGATCCCACACTGAATGCAAAAGTCTCTCAGTGGCTGGCCGACAGCGGCAACAACATCATCTATATCTATGGCGGCATCGACGCCTGGACGTCTGCCGGGATCATTCCCTCTGATAAAGTCAATTCAAAAAGGTTCCTGGTGCCTGGCGCCACCCATGGCCGCGCTAAGGTCAAAAATATGCCCCAGGCCATGCAACAGGAATACGTGGCAAAAGTGGCGGCGCTGTCAGGCCTGGAAGTCAATATGGATAACCTGCAAACAGCAAAGACCGGACACTGAGTGTATCGAAACCGGACAGTCTGATTGTATTAATAAATACAACTAATTGATTAGGAGCTTTGGAGAGGATAGGCCCATTTTTAGCTGGGTGATGCATACCATTCAAACCCATCCACATGCTCAGAAATTATTTCAAAACTGCCTGGCGTAATCTATGGAAGAATAAAGTCTATTCCATCATCAACATCATGGGTCTGGCCATTGGCATGGCCGCCTGTATCGTGATCTTACTGTTTGTGTTCTATGAGCGGAGCTTTGACCGGATGCATACGAAGAATATCTACCGGTTGAATGAGGTGCAGAAATTCCCGGGCATGGTCTCCTCACAAAAAGTGGCATTGAGCATGTTCCCGATGGGGGAGACGATGAAGGCTGAATTCCCGGAGATCCTGAATTATACGCATATCCGGTGGTATGACAAATACCAGTTCACCTATGGCGACAAGCGGCTCTTTCTGCCCGAGGCATTCTGCGTCGATACGAGTTTCTTCCGGATGTTCGACTTTCCGTTATTGCAGGGAGATCGTGCTACGGCGCTGCAAAAACCGAACAGTGTGGTCATCACGGAGGCAACCGCCCACAAGCTGTTTGGCAATGAGGATCCGATGGGCAAGACGATAGCACACTATGCAACGGATACCGTTCTCTTCAAGGTGACCGGAGTGCTGGCCAATGTGCCGGAGAACTCACAACTGCAATTCGACGCACTTTGCAGCTTCAATACCTTTATCAAGCCCGACTGGAACAACAGGTGGGGCGGCAACTGGCTGAATACCTATTTTGAACTGGCGCCGCATACCGATGTCGCGGCCATGGAAAAGAAATTCCCGGCTTATCTGAAGAAGCACCTCAACGGCGACGGCTATAAATACTATGAATTGTTCCTGCTCCCCCTGCGGGAGGTGCATGCGCATGCCGCAGACATTGGGCTGGACTATGTGAATTTCGAGAAGTTCGACGGCAATTATACCAATATCTTTTCCATCGTTGCGCTGATCGTGCTGGTGATCGCGTGTGTCAACTTTATGAACCTCTCTACTGCCCGGTCTGCCGAACGGGCGAAGGAGGTGGGTATCCGTAAGTCGATCGGCGCCCTGCGTTCGCAACTGAGTCTGCAATTCCTGAGTGAGACCGTATTGCTGGCCTTGCTGGCGCTGCTGTTGGCGATGCTGCTCATATGGCCCGCCCTGCTGTATGTGGATGCGCTGAGCAGGCGTCACCTGGAAATTATCTTGTGGCAGAATAGCTGGATACCGGTCGTGGTCGTAGCCGGTACCATCATCGTCGGTATTGTTTCGGGGCTCTACCCGGCTGCCTATCTTTCTTCCTTTCAACCGGTGAAAGTCCTGAAGGGCCTGCCACAATTGGGAAAAAATAAAGGAATGTTGCGCAATGTCCTGGTCGTCGGGCAATTCGCGAGCGCGATCTTCCTGATCATCAGCACCATTTTTGTGCTGCGGCAACTGAGCTTTATGCGGCACAAAGATCCCGGTTTCGACCGCGACCAGGTAGTGAATATCTCGCTCGACAGGGTGACGTCGGGCAAATACGATGTGCTGAAGCAGATGCTGTTAAAAGACGCCGCTATTTCGGCGGTCACGGGGGCGCAGGATGTATTGGGAAGTCATCTCGACCAGTCCGGAGTGGGCTTTATGGGCAGCGGCCCGACACGAAATCTAAGTACTACACGGCTCATCGTAGACCCCGACTATCTGCGACTCTATAAAATAGGCTTGGTGGCGGGACGCGATTTCTCGCCCGGTAGCCGGGACAGTACGAGTGGGAGGGAATATATCGTCAATGAGGCGTTGGCGGATGAACTTCTCAAGGATGAAAAGGGAAAGACGAGAGAGTGGCTGATCGGCCGGCATTTCGGATTCGATTCTGCGGGCTATATCGTCGGCATCGCGAAAAATTTCAATTTCAATTCCCTGCACAATAAGATCGAGACCATGTTCCTTTTCAATTGCATGCAATGCGGATTCTCCAATGCATCGGTAAAATTGAAGGGTGGCAAAACCAGCGAGGCCGTCTCTTTTATCCAATCGACCTGGAGGCAGGAATTCCCCGACCATCCATTGGAATACGAGTTCCTCGACGATCATTTTAACGAGGTGTATCGGGCCGATGAGCAGGTCGGCAAGATCGTGGCTATCCTGGCCGGCCTGGCTATCTTTATCTCCTGTCTGGGATTGTTCGGGTTAGCTTCTTATGCGGCCGAACGGCGTATCAGGGAGATCGGTATTCGGAAGGTCATGGGTGCATCCATCAACAGCATCATCGCGTTGTTATCGCGACATTTCGTGCGACTGGTACTGTTGGCCAATGTCATCGCGTGGCCGCTGGCTTACTTTGCCATGCATCACTGGTTGCAGGACTACGCCTACCGCGTAACGATCAGCTGGTGGGTCTTTGCACTGGCCGGAGTCCTCGCACTGGCCATCGCACTCATCACGGTGAGTATCCTGGCTTTCCGGGCGGCCATTACCAACCCGGTGAATAGCTTAAGAGCGGAATGACTGGCCGCGACCATTTGCTTCGGGCCGCTGCCAGATCAGGTTGCGGGATGGACGTTTCCATTGTTGCCACCTGCCTGGTCTTTCCCACCATTGTTCCGCGCTTTTTCCTGTGCTATCTCGTATTCCAACTCGGGATCGATATTCTGCTCTTCGACCTTTTTCGCCTTTTCCATCAGTTCTTCATGATGCTCCTGCAGCCAGGCCAGTTCCTTTTTACCATAGGACCAACGGGTGAAAAGGACATACAGCACCGGCACAATAAAGATAGAGATCGTCGAAGAGGCGATCATCCCACCCAGCACCGTTACGCCGATGGTATTCCTGGAGACGCCGCCGGCTCCTGTCGCGAGGGCGAGGGGCAATACGCCCAGGATAAAGGCCAGGGAAGTCATGATAATAGGCCGGATTCGCAGCCTGACGGCTTCGAGGGTAGACTGGATCAGCTCTTCACCGCGATCCACCCTTATCTTGGCAAACTCCACGATCAGGATCGCGTTCTTGGCGGACAGGCCGATGAGGGTGATCAGCCCTATCTGCGCATATACGTTATTGTTTAACAGGGGGACCAGCGTAAGGGCAAGGATAGCACCGAAGGCGCTGATGGGAACGGCCAGCATGACGGCCAGTGGCACAGACCAGCTCTCGTACAACGCCGCAAGAAAAAGGAAGACGAAAATGATACAGAATGAGAATATATACACCGTCATCGAACCCGCCTTGATCTCTTCATAGCTGAGCCCGGAAAATTCATAGGTATATCCCCGTGGGAGCACCCTTGCCGACAGGGCCCGCAGGTCGTCAAGACATTGACCGCTGCTGACGCCCAGGGGCGGGGTACCATCCACCTCTGCCGACCGGAAAAGGTTAAAGTGCGTGACGAGCGGCGGAGCCATGGAAGGTTTATAGGAGATAAGTGTCCTGAGTGGCACCATGACGCTGTCCGAATTTCGCACATAATATTTGTCCATATTGGCGATCAGCATGCGATACTGGGTATCCGCCTGGATCACTACGTGGAAGGTACGGTTATAGAGCGTAAAGTTGTCGACGAACAAACTCCCCATATAGGCCTGCATGGTCGTAAAAACAGTTGAAATATTGACACCCAGTTTCTCGCATTTATTCCTGTCCACCGTCAGGTCGTAGCTGGGTGTATGCGCCGAAAAATAGGAAACGGCGGTCGATAAGGAAGGGACTTTTTTCGCCTCGGCCACAAATTTCTGCACGACCTTTTCGAAGGCATAGATGTCGTCCGTCGAGCTGCCCTGTTCAATTTGAAAAGCATAACCCGCAGAGACGCCGATACCCCTGATGGTGGGCGGCTGGGCGACGTTCACACTGGCATTTTTTACCCCGGCTGCCGCAATTCTTTTCAGCAACACGGCTCTGATGCCGGGCCACTGGGTTTCGGGCGTCGTCCGGTCGTCCCAGGGCGTCAGCATGATGAACATGGAGCCTGCATTCGAGGTGGCGCCCCCATTCAATATGTTGAATCCGGACACGGCCGTATAGTGTAATATTCCCGGGGTCGAGCCCACCACCTTCATCATCTTTTCCATGGCGGTCACGGATTCGATGGTGGAACTGGCATCCGCCAGTTGATAGGTAATGAACAGACGGCCTCCGTCTTCGGTCGGCACAAACCCGGAAGGCTTGGTTTTGAAAAGATAAAAAGTGCCTACGCAGATACCCAGTAATACGATCACGATAACCCACGAGTATTTGATGCTTCGCCGGACACCCTTGACATATCTGCTGGTGAACTTTTCAAACATCCTGTCGAACCAGGCGAAAAATTTGTCCAGTAGATTTTTCTTCTTGTCGGGATTCGTCGGTTTCAGCAGCAACGTGCAAAGCGCGGGTGTCAGCGACAAGGCGATAAAGGCGGACAGGATAACGGAAATAGCGATGGTGATGGCAAACTGTTGGTACAAACGCCCGATGATGCCCGGGATAAAACCTACTGGGACGAATACTGCCGCCAGGATCAGGGCAATGGCTACGACAGGCGCCGAGATCTCCTTCATGGCCTCATAGGTAGCTTCCTTGGGAGTCATATGCTGGTCGTCGATATAATGCTGTACAGCCTCCACCACGATGATGGCGTCATCGACCACGATCCCAATGGCCAGCACAAAACCGAACATCGTCAGCGTATTGATGGTGAAACCCAGCGGGATGAAGAAGCAGAATGTACCCAGGATCGAAACCGGTATGGCAAATATCGGGATGATAGTGGAGCGCCAGTTTTGCAGGAACAGGAATACCACGATGGCCACCAGGCCAAGCGCCTTCAGCAGCGTTCCGATCACCTCCTCCATAGAGACCCTGATGATCGTGATGGCCTCGAAAGGGACATTGTAATCGACGTCCGACGGGAAGGACTTTTTCAACAGCGCCAGCTCTGCATACACAGCGTCAGCTGTTTGAAGCGCATTGCTGCCGGGAGCCTGGTAGATCATCAGCAGCGAACACCTTTTACCGTCTACAAAGGCGTTACTCGAAAAAGTGAATTTCCCCAGTTCGACCCGCGCGATATCTTTCAGGTACACCATTTGGCCGGTACCCCGATTCGTCTTTATGATAAGTTTTTCATAGTCAGCCGGCTTGCTCAGCATCCCGTTGACCAGGATGCCTATTTCATGAGATTGTGACGATGCCTGCGGCGGTGTGCCGGCCGCACCGGCTGCCACGTATGCATTTTGGGCTTGCAAAGCGGTCTGTACATCGCCGGGCGTAATATTATAAGAAGCCATTTTATCCGGATTCATCCAGATGCGCATGGCGAACTGATCCGTACGCGCCTGAACATCACCTACACCGGGAACGCGCAAAATAGCATCTTCCACGAATACGTTGGTATAGTTATCGAGGAAGGTGATATTATGTGAGCCATTAGGCGAAAAGAGCGCTATGAGCATCAGTTGATCCGGATTACTGGCGCGCACGGTCAACCCCAATGCGCTGACCACGGAAGGCAACAGCGGTTGTGCGATCCCGACCCGATTTTGCACGTTGAGGGCAGAGACATAGACATTCAGGCCGATATTAAAGGTCACCCGGATGTTCATCCCCCCGCTATTGGTATTCGTGCTCTGCATGTATTCCATGCCAGGTGTACCGTTCACCTGCTCTTCGATAGGGATGGCCACCGTCTGCTCCACCGTTTGCGCATCGGCGCCGGTATAGGAGCCACTGACGGATACGCTGGGCGGTGAAATATTCGGAAACTGATCGACGGCCAGGTTAAACATGGAAATGATACCTGAAATGATCAATACCAGGGATATAACGATGGCGGTGACAGGCCGTTTGATAAAAGTATTGGCGATCATCCTTCGTGAGGTTTATTCTGCTCAGGTTTATTCGGGTCTGATGTAGTAGCGTCGCGGGATTTTTGCAATTCATATTCCAGTTCTGCATCGATATCCTGCGACTCTACTTTCTTAGCTTTTTCCATCAGCTCTTCATGATGTGCCTGCAGCCATGCTAATTTTTCTTTGCCGTAAGATAGTCGTGAGATGACCACAAACAGTACCGGTACGATGAAAATGGCCAGCGTAGATGCCGCGGTCATCCCACCCAGCACCGTATACCCGATCGTTCTGCGCGCTATAGCGCCGGCCCCTGTAGCCAGTACCAGCGGCAGTACGCCCAATATGAAGGCCAGGGAGGTCATAACGATCGGACGAAGACGTAGTTTCACGGCCTCCAGCGTGGATGCGACCAGCTCTTCTCCACGATCGACACGGACCTTGGCGAATTCCACGATCAGGATGGCGTTCTTGGCAGCCAGACCGATAAGGGTGATCAACCCAATCTGCGCGTAGACATTATCTGTAAGGCTGGGCACAAGCGTCAGGGTCAGGATGGCGCCGAACGCACCGACCGGGACGGCCAGCAGGACGGAGAACGGCACTGACCAGCTCTCGTACAACGCCGCCAGGAACAGGAAGACGAAGGTAATGGAAAAGGCAAAAATATAAATCGTGGTCGAGCCTGCACGGATCTCCTCATAGCTCAATCCTGAGAATTCATAATTGTAACCCTGAGGCAACACCCTGTTGGCGATGGCGATCAGCGAATCCGTAGCCTGGCTGCTGCTGTAGCCTGTGGCAGGGGCGCCGTCTATTTCTGCCGAGCGGAAGATATTGAAATGGGACACCAGCGGCGGCGCTTCTGTCGGCGTATAAGTAACCAGCGTGCTCAGCGGCACCATTAAGCTGTCCGAGTTGCGGACATAATATTTGTTCATATCCGTGACCACCGCGCGGTAGTTGGTGTCGGCCTGCACCACGACGTGGAAGGTACGATTGTATTCGGTGAAATCATTGATGTATAGGCTGCCCATAAAGGCCTGGATGGTAGTGAACACATCACCGACATTGACCCCTAATTTTTCGCACTTGTCCCGGTCCACCTTCAGATTGAAGCTGGGGCTGTTGGCGGAATAAAAGCTGTACGCACCGCTGATGGCGGGATTGTGATTGGCCTCATCGATGAATTTGGTCACCACCTGCTGAAAAGCCTGGAAATTGTCGTTCGTACTGCGTTGTTCGAGCTGCAGGCTGAAACCGACCGTTGCCCCCACGCCCGGGATAGGCGATGGCGGGACGACCTCCACGTTGGCATTTTTTATCCCCGCGTCCGTGATCCTCTTTTGCATTACGTCGATGATGCCGGGTACCTGCTGACTATCTTCACTACGCTCATCCCAGGGCTTGAGCTGGACATAGATAGTGCCTGCGTTGGAGTTGGTGGCGTTATTGACCACGTTCAGCCCGGACAAAGCGGCATAATGGGCAACTCCGGGGGTTTCCGTCACCACTTTCATTAGTCTTTGCATGACATCTACCGATTGCACGGTGGCAGAAGCCGGCGGCAGCTGGAAAGTGACGTACAGATTGCCATCGTCTTCCGACGGGATGAAACCGGTAGGCTTTTTCTCGAACAGGAAGTAGGCGCCGATACAAAGCGCGACCAGCAGGATGATGATATACGTGGCTCCGTTAATACTTCTGTTGACGCCGTTCTTGTAGTGTTCAGTGATATTATCGAACCACTTGTTGAAGCGCTCGAACAACCTGTCCAGACCTTTTTTCTTCTTATTCGGATCGGTAGGTTTCAAGAGCAGGGTACACAGGGCCGGTGTCAGCGACAGGGCGATAAAGGCCGAGAGGATCACCGAGATAGCAATGGTGATGGCAAACTGCTGATAAAGTCGTCCGACTATACCGGGAATGAATCCGACCGGAACGAACACCGCGGCAAGGATCAGGGCTATCGCCACCACAGGGGCGGAGATATCTTTCATTGCCGTATACGTAGCTTCTTTCGGCGACATATGCTCATGATCCATATAATGCTGGACCGCTTCCACCACGATGATCGCATCGTCCACCACGATAC
This sequence comes from Puia dinghuensis, assembly GCA_026225275.1. Taxonomy (GTDB): domain Bacteria; phylum Bacteroidota; class Bacteroidia; order Chitinophagales; family Chitinophagaceae; genus Puia; species Puia dinghuensis_B. The sequence continues at coordinate 21,823 of JAMFSL010000057.1, read as the reverse complement.
CGATGGCCAGTACGAAGCCGAACATCGTCAACGTATTGATCGTAAATCCGAGCGGAATAAAGAAAATAAAGGTACCCAGGATCGACACCGGGATGGCGAGGATCGGGATGAGGGTTGACCGGAGGCTCTGCAGGAATACATATACCACGACCGCCACGAGGCCCAGTGTCTTTAACAGGGTTCCGACAACATCCGACATAGAGACTTTGACCACGGTAACAGCCTCGAAGGGCACTGAATATTCGACATCGGCGGGGAAGGACTGTCTCAGTATGGCCAGTTGTTTATAAATGCCATTGGCTGTCTGCAGCGCATTGCTGCCAGGAGCCTGGTAGATGCGCAAAAATGAAGCCCGGTGGCCGTCCACGAATGAGTTGCTCGAAAAGGTGAATTTCCCCAGCTCGATCCTGGCTACGTCTTTCAGGTAAACCAGTTCGCCTCTTCCGGGGTTATTCTTGATGATGATATTTTCAAACTCCGACACTTTGCTCAACCTTCCGTTGACCAGGATGCCGATCTCGAATGCCTGTGCCTTATCCTGTGGCGGGACACCTGCGGACCCCGCTGCGACCTGTACGTTTTGTGCATTCAGCGCAGTGATGATATCCCCCGGCATGATGCTGTAGGAGGCCATTTTCTGGGGGTTCATCCACACGCGCATACTGAAGTCGTCTGTAAAGCGGGAGATGCTGCCGACCCCGGGGACGCGCAGCAAAGCGTCCTGGATAAAGATATTGGTATAGTTATCGAGGAAGGTGATGTCATGTGTCCCGTTGGGGGCATACACCGCAATCATCATCAGCTGACTGGGATTGATGGCACGGACAGTGATACCGAGACGGGAGGCCACCGCAGGCAGCAGGGGATTGGCGATGCTGACCCGGTTTTGAACATCCAGCGTTGCGATGTCGATATTCGTTCCGATGTTGAACGTGACGTTGATAGCCATCAGCCCGTTATTCGTGCTGTTGCTCTGCATATATTCCATTCCCGGACTACCGTTGACCTGCTCTTCGATAGGGGTGGCCACAGTTTGTTCGACCGTTACGGCATCGGCGCCCGTGAACTGACCGTTGACCTGTACAACCGGCGGAGTGATATCAGGATATTGGTCAATGGGTAAGGTAAGTATACAAATAGCGCCGGCGATCACCAACACAATCGACACTACCATGGCGGTCACCGGACGTTTTATAAATGTATTCGCAATCATAAAAATATAATATCGGCGATTGGCCTATTGTTTTTTGCTGCTGTCTCCATCCATATTCCCTGCACCCTGATGGTGACCAGCCGTACTGTCACCGGCAGCGCCCCCATGTCTCGAAGAGGCATTGATCTGTGAACCTTCATGAATAGCCTGTACACCGTCAACGATCACGCTGTCGCCTTCCTTGATACCCGATTTAACAACGACATTCGGCCCGATCGTCTGACCGAGCTGCACTTTCACCTGGAAGGCACGGAGCTTGGGGGTTTCGACAGTATCTGTGCCATTTTTGCCTGCAGAATCGGCTGAATGGGCTTTGAGAACGGTGTCTTTGGCAAGATAGAGGAAGTATTCACCCATCTGTTCGACAACGGCCCTGCTGGGTACGACGATTTGCGGAGCGGCATCCTGGTTGTGTACCCGGACAACGGCGCTCATCCCGGCGCGCAACATGAATTGGGGATTGGGGAAGGACAGACGTACGTCGATAGTGCCCGTCTGCGGATCCACGGCCCGGTCAATGATCGCTATTTTCCCGAGCCCCGAATAGACCTGGCCATTGGGTAATTGAATAGTGAACAGAGAGTCGATTTCCTTTTGTTTATGCATTTGCAGCTCCTCGAAGTGAGGCAGCTGCGCTTCAGCTATATAAAAATCCACCGCCATGGGGTCATCGGTGGAAATAGTGTTGATTAAGGTCGTTCCGGGACTGACCAGGTTGCCCACACGGACCTGTGAAATACCGATGGTGCCATCGAAGGGCGCATAGATATTGGAATACGTAAGGTTGGTGAGCGCGGTTTTCAGCGCCTGCTGAGCAGCCATTATCGAGTCCTTGGCGTTTTGCAGAGCAATGAGCTGGTGATCTACCAGCTGGGTAGCCACGGCATTGTGCTGTTTGAGGTATATATAACGGTCCGCATCCTGCTGTTGCTGCAGGAGATTGCCCGAGTCTACCCGTAGATTCGCCCTGGCCTGGTCCACAGAGGCCTGGTAAAGACGCGTATCCAGCGTGTAGAGGATCTGTCCCTTATGCACATGGGTACCCTCCGTAAAGTTGATCGAGGTAATATACCCCGTAACCTGTGCATACAATCCTACCTGCTTGAGCGCGATCGTCGTAGCAGGATATTTATCGTAATACAGGACAGTCCGGGCGGTCGCCGTCATCAGGTTGACGGGGACGGGAGGGGTTGGGGGCGTTGGTTTGCTTTTACAGGAGAAAAGCGCCAAAGCACTTATCAAAACCAGAAGCGATGCCAGTCTATTCATACCGATGATTATTATTTTTATTATGGGTTTAGCGTACCGTAATGATCCCCATAGCCTTTTCCAGATCGATCTTACTGGAAAGGACCTGGAAGACGGATGTTTCGTAGGTTAGTTCGGAAGTGATCAGGTTGCTTTCCGCAGTGATCACATTCAGATAGGGAACGATCCCCTGCAGATACTGCAGCTGGACAATGTCGTACGTCTCTTTGGCCAGCGCCACGTTCTCTTCCGATACGGTCACATTATACAGGTTGCTCCTGTAATTGGACATAGCAGTGGTGTAATCGCTCCAGATCTGGGATTTCAGCTCCACTTCGCTCCAGTCCAGCAGATCATATTGCAGCCGGGCCTTTTTAATGTTATTCGTTCTGGCAAAGCCGGTGAAGATCGGTAAGCTTATTTGGAGACCTTCATAGCTGAAGGGATAGCTCTGGGAAAAGAGGCTGCCAAAACTATTGCTTTCGAATTCGCTTTCGTAATTGAAGAAGGCGCCCACCGTCGGCAGCCACGCATGCTGGTAATATCTGATTGTCTGAAGCTGCAGCTGCTTGGTCGTCTGCAGATACTGGAACTCAATCCGCTTTTGGAACACAAGGTCCTGGGTCGTATCGAACGCCATATCGTTCTTCATCTGCAGGGTATCGTATAAGACATTGAATTGCTGCCGGGGCGGAAAGCCCATGACCTGTTTTAACTGAGCGTATTGCGGCCGAATCATTTCAGTTGCCTGCCGGAGGGTGAACAGCGAATTGTTCAGCGTAATGACGGCCTCATCATAATCCGACTTGTCCACGATGCCGCCGACATATTGGTGATAGGTATCGCTGACATTCTTATTGAGCCTGGCCGTATCTTCCTTCAGAATATTGATCTGCTCCAGGGTATTCAACAGGCTGTAAAAGGACTTGCTGACCGCGTCGATGATCTCGATCTTCGTGCTGTCCGTGATCTGCTCAGCCTGTTTGACGTACAGGGGAGCGGCTTTGACGGCATAGAGGAGCGACGGATTGAAGATAGTCTGAGTAACTCCCAGCGTCGGGGTGACCGTGTTGATGATGCCCGTTTTTTCCTGCGTGAGCTTGCCGGAATCATTGAAAAAGGAAGTCGGCAGCGTATTGTAATGCGTAAAGCTGCCCGTCACATTCACCTGGGGCAACCATCCGGACGTATTGATGGCATTCGTAGCCCTGACGATCGCCACGTTGATAATGGCCATATTGATCATCGGCTCATGCTTCAGTGCATAGGCCACACATTGATCCAGACCGAGGGCCGTGTCCGGAGGGTTATTATTCTGAGAAAAGGCGGCAATCGATAGACAAACAAAACAAATACTGGAAATCAGTCTTTTGACAATGAGTGCGATTTTTGGCATATCGATTATAGTGATTTATCATATAAATATCAGGTCAGTAGAGGAGTAGTCTAACCGTGCGCAAAGATTGCACATTTTATGAAATTGTTGAATTAAAATGATATTAATATAAGAGGGGTCTATGGATTGATAATGAGGCAGAAAGGATAGAAATTAAAAACCTCTTGACCAATGGAAATATGTCGGGATAAACGGGTATAAGACTAGCTTACCGGTTTCGAAGTCCGGTAGGCTGTCCCTTTGAAGAGCGCCACCAGTTCTCCCTGTTCATTGGTCGTTCGGATGTCATAGACGCCAATTTTGCGGCCAAGGTGGACTTCCCGGGCTTCAACCGTCAGCAGATCGCCGGATTTGGCGGCCTTGGTGAAACTGATGCTGACGTCCAGAGCGACGCTAAGGATTCCATGGGAATTGCAGGCAAAGGCTAAAGCGGAATCCGCCGCCGAAAACAGTATGCCGCCATGGACGGTATTCAAGCCATTCAGCATGGCATCCGTGATCCGGTAATGCAACTTGCAATACCCTGCAGCGTATTCGTCGATTTCCAGCCCCAGCCATTGCGAAAAACGGTCTCGCTGCAGCATGAGAGCCAGGATGTCCTGTGTAGATAAATTAGAAGATTCCGACATATACTTTGTCTTTCCTGCTGGCCAGCAGGTTCATCACATCTTCCCTGGTGCCGGTGAAAGGACCGGAAGATTCGATCTTGAGGGTGGCCATAGCGGCAGCAAATTCTCCGGCATCCTGGATGGACGCGCCCTTTGTCCGCTGATAAAGATAGCCAGCCATATAGGTGTCACCGCAACCTGTTGCATCTACCACCGAAGTAGTGGGAATATAGGCCTGAATATAGGAAAAGTTGCCGTCCGCATAGATGACCGATCCTAAACTGCCCAGTGTAACGACCACTTCCCTGACCCCCCAGTCGGCGAGGATCTTTGCCCCTTTGAGGATATCGGGCTGCCCCGTCAGTACGGCCATTTCCGACTCGTTGGTCTTTAAGATGTGTATATAGGGTAGGGCTTCTCTCTTTTCGGGCCAGTCCACAGCCAGCACCTCGTGATTTTCCACCTTCCGCAGATAGCCCTGGGCGTCCAGCGACACCTGCCCCTTCCCGGCCAGGGTCCTGATCACATCGACCGGAATGTCGCCGGCCAGCAGGGGACCGAGGTGAAAAATCCTGGCCTCGACATCGTTCAGCTGACTGACGGTAAAAGCATCGGCTGTCTGCAACACCCGTTGGGTACGGTGATCGGGATCATCGCCATAAATATTTTCGAAATATACGGTATGCGCGCTGGGAAGAACCGTCACTTCGATGCCTTTCACCCGCAGGTCGTCTACAGCCTGCATTTCGCTCGGCGCCAATGCAGTGACCAGGGTATAGCTGACATCCATTCTGGCCAGGGCGTTGGAGAAGTAAAAAGCCGTACCTCCCGCCATATGGACCACCGATCTGGTCGTCTCCACTTTGTCCAATGTAATATGTCCTATGCAGCAGATGTCGTGCCTGTTCATTTTGCTATCGGTTTCTATTGACTAATGACTGTTGTTTCGCCGCCTGTCACGTTGATCATATGTACGGCCAATCTCCAAATGTAGGATTTTTTTCTATGCGGTTTATTTACTAACTTTGTAATTCAAAGTACTTTTAATCACAATGCCATCATTTCACTTCAAATGGACGTATTTCATCCTGTTCATCCTGCTGCTGCTGACAGAGATCTATATAGGAGCTTACGTGCATGACCGCCTGATCCGTCCGGTTGGCGGAGATTACCTGGTCGTTATTTTACTATACTGCCTGGCCCGGTCCCTCTGGGAATGGCCTGTAAAATGGACTGCGCTGACGGTACTCATCTTTGCCTACATGGTCGAAGTCACTCAGTATTTCGGGTTGGCGGACGCATTGGGATTAGGGTCGCATTCCCTGGTAAGGATCATCATCGGTAGTAGTTTCAGCTGGATGGATATCATGGCCTATACGGCGGGTATCGGGACGGTACTGGGGTTGGAGAGTATAAGCAAAAAAAGGGAGGTCAAATACTAACTATGAACGACTTCGTCGATAAAAATTCTATCGTCAGGGAGATTTGGGGTAGGGGAGACACCGTTCTCCTCATTTTTGCCGGCGCTTCTGCGGAATTTGCCCTCAATAAGGCGGTAGACTGGCTCTACTTTACAGGACGCCTGCCGGCCGATCCGCTGGGAAGGTTGTTCTCGACCGTCACGTACGCCCAGAAGATTGTTTTCTCGTCCCGGGAGAGGGCTCTGGATTCGATCGACAGCATCGTCTCTATTCACAGGGGCGTGGAATCGCTTCGCGGGGCATCTATACCGGGAGGCGCCTACCTCGACGTATTATTCCTGCTGATCGACTACTCCATCCGGAGTTTCGAACTGCTGCAGCGAAGGCTGACCCGGGAAGAGAAGACTGAAATCTTTGCGGTATTCAACCGTCTCGGTACGCGGATGGGATTGGCCGGATTACCCGCCTGCTATGCGGACTGGCAGCAGATGAGAGAACAACATCTTCGGGAGAACCTGGTCATGAGTCCTTTTTCGACGGATCTATATAAACAATACCGAAAGCACCTTGGGCCCTTCCGGTATTGGCTGTTATTGCAGGGGCAGGCTTTGCTGGTACCGGCGGCGGTACGGCCACTACTGTCACTGCCCAGTGTCGTCATGCTGCGGCCGGTCATACAGTTATATAAGATAATCCAATGGCTGCGGCTGGACGGCTGGGTAAGACGGGTATTGCTACCGAAAAAATTCAGACCGTCCGTCACCGCTCTGGATCTCCACCAACCCGGTAGCTGAAAAATATTATCTTTAAAGATGAAATTTCCTGTCGCTTTCCTGGTGCTGGCTTATTCCTTACAGCCCGTTATCTGTATCGCCCAGACATCGCTGCCAGTTCCATTAAATATCCGGGAGGCTTTCGATAAAGGAACCCGTACGGCTGCCGGTGTGCCGGGACCGCATTATTGGCAAAATAGAGCGGACTATTCGATCAAGGTGAATTTTGATCCGGCATCCCGGCTGGTCAACGGATCGGAGTCGATTGTATACAGCAATAATAGCCCGGATACGCTGAGGCAGCTGCTATTCAAACTGTATCCCAACCTCTACAAAAAAGGCGCTCAGCGGATGATGACCATACGACCGGAAGACATAACCGACGGCGTCTCCGTCACCGACCTGGTGATCGATGGCCTGGCGCCCGATAAGCAAATCAGCGGTCGCAGAAGAGCCGCGGACGGAACGGATATGCCCGTCAGGATACCTGCGCTGGGCCCCGGTCAACAGATAAAAGTATCTCTCGACTTCGCCTATACGCTGAATAAGACGTCTCACATCCGTACCGGCGAAGTAGACAGCGGATCGTATTTCATCGCCTATTTCTTTCCCCGCATCGCCGTCTACGACGATATAGACGGATGGAACCGCATTCCCTATCTGGGGCCGCAGGAATTCTACAATGATTTCTGTCATTTTTCAGCGGCTGTCACCGTGCCGGGGGATTACCTGGTATGGGGCACCGGAAACCTCGTCAACCGCGATGAAGTGCTGACGGATAAATACACCCAACGAATAGACGCGGCCAACAACAGTGATGCCACCGTGACGATTATCGATACCAATGATCTTGCCCGCAAGGACATTACCCGCCACGCCGACAGCCTTACCTGGACATTCGAGGCCGACAGTGTGACGGACTTTGTATTTGCCGTCAGCAATCATTATATCTGGAAGGCTTCAAGTCTGGTCGTCGATCCTTCGACAGGCAGGCGGACCAGGGTGGATGCCGTATTCAATCCGTCGCACAAGGATTTTTACGAAGTAGTGGATTTTGCCCGGAAGACAGTGCAGGCGATGAGCTATCGCATCCCGGCATGGCCCTATCCCTATCCGCATGAAACTGTATTCGACGGGCTCGACCAGATGGAATACCCGATGATGGTCAATGACAACCCGCTGGACAGCAGGGCCGAGTCGATCGAACTCACCGATCACGAGATCTTCCATACGATGTTTCCCTTTTACATGGGCGTCAACGAGACTAAATATGCCTGGATGGATGAGGGATGGGCGACGATCGGTGAATGGCTGATCTCACCCATGATCGACACCAGCCTGGTCGACGGATATGGCGTGGATCCCTATGCGAAGGGGGCCGGTAGGGAAAACGACCTGCCGATCATCACGCCCTCTACCCAGGAAGAGGACAATGATTATTACCTCAATTCCTATCCCAAACCGGCTCTGGGTTACCTTTATGTCAAAGACATGCTGGGGGACAGCCTGTTCCTGCGGGGATTACACCGGTATATCCGAGATTGGCGCGGTAAACATCCCGCCCCGCTGGATTTCTTTGGTAGCATGAATACGGGATCGGGCAAGAACCTGAACTGGTTCTGGCGGCGTTGGTTCTATGACGACGGCTATCCCGACCTGGCCATCACCGGGCTGCAACACAAAAAAGGCAGCACGGCCGTGGTCGTCGCCAACAAAGGCGGCAAGCCTATTCCGATCGACCTTACCATCGACTTTACCGATGGTTCCAACCGCAAGATCCACCGGTCCGTCAGCGTTTGGGAACAGGGGAACAAGACGGCGATCATTGACGTTCCATCCGGCAAGACCATCCGGAAAGTGACGCTGGGAAGCACGTATACACCGGACAGCTATCCGAGGGATAATGTATGGCCATTACTGCAGGCGCCCGACCGGAAGAAGTAGTTATGGATATGTTAAATGACTTCGGGCTCACCGCCCGGCTGGCAACATAAAGCCCGATTCCTGCATCCTAACACAAAACCATCAAACTATGCTACAGAATCGGGTCGATCCACAGGGAAATATCATTGCAACCCCTGCACGCGGCTCCTGGATGGGAAACCGCGGCGTCATTCATGACGAAAACAAGACGATCGTCCGCCCGTTCAAAATGAAGGCATGGCTGATCTGCCTGCTTGAATTCAAAGAGAGACATAGGCCTGTTATGGAACCGAACAGATATACCGAGCTCTTCTTCCTCGATGAAGCCACCGCTTTTTCAGCAGGTCATCGTCCCTGCGCCGAATGCAGGAAAAAAGCATTCAACCGGTTTAAAACCGCCTGGGTTGGGGCGAATCCGGAATATGGCTTTGATCTGCGAACCCCTGTCTGGAAAATAGATGAAGTCCTTCATAAGGAAAGGATCAACCTCGGTGGAGCGAAAGTAACACATGAGGAGAACCGAAAAAAAATTCCTGCCGGTTGTTTTATCCGGTATCAGGACGCGCCATTCTTATATGCCGACGGATTGTTCCACCGCTGGACTCCCTTTGGCTATGAAGAAGGAATAACGCTGCCCTTAATAGATAGGGTAGAGGTGCTGACGCCCCAATCGGTTGTAAAAACATTCCGGGCAGGATACCAGCCTCAGATGGCGATTGCCATGCTGAGTATTTGACGTTAATTCCCATACAAAATCGTACCTTTGGCCGCCTTTCATTTATTATTGTAATTGATTTTGGCAGCGATATACATAAATGACAAATTGTATGGATGTCATTCACAATAAAGACTTAGGAACAAAGCAGAAAGCGCTCGCCATCAACCTGGATCCCAAAATTTACGGCTCATATTCGGAAGTGGGCGCAGGGCAGGACGTAGCCGCTTATTTTTTTAAGGCTGGCGCTTCGTCGGGCACGATAGCCAAAACAATGTCGGCCTACGATATGACCTTTTCCGATGCCATTTATGGCTCCCATGGCAAGCGATATGTGAGTGAGGCGCGATTGATAGCCATGCTGGAAAAGGAGTATGGATTATTGATCGAGAGGCTGGCCGAAAAGCGCGGGGATACAACGACTTTTTTTGCTTTTGCCGATACCATGTCGGCTCTCAACTATCATAAGACCAATGAAGGACATGGCTGGATGGGCGTACGATTCCAACTGGAACCCGGCGGAGCCTTCAATGACGTCGTCATCCATGTGAAATTACTGGACAATGACAATGTCTTACAGCAGAATGCTGTCGGCGTCCTGGGTGTAAACCTCCTGTACGCTTGTTTTTACTACCACGCGCATCCTAATATTTTTTTATTGTCCCTGATGGACAATTTGTCAAGAGATGCGATTCAGATCGACATGATCCGTTTTGAGGGCCCTGACTTCAGCAAGGTGGATAACAGACTGATGAGCCTGCACCTCGTCAAATACGGTTTTACAGATGCAGCATTATTCGGTCCGGACGGCATTAACATGCAGCCTTCCGAGATACTGTATAAGAAGCATATCGTGGTCATACGCGGTCGCTTCCGGCCTGTCATCAATGTCCACCTGGATATGCTGAATACGGGCGTTAGACAATTTTTACAGGAGCCCGATGTTGACAAGGACCAGGTCGTGGTGATCGCAGAGTTGACCCTGCAGGCGCTGAAAGAAAGGGATGCAGATCCGACAGCCGAAATCGATGAAAAGGACTTCCTCGACCGGGTGGATATTCTTTGCGCGCTGGGCCAGACGGTCCTGATCTCCGATTTTCATGAGTATTACAAACTGGTGGCTTATTTATCGAAGATCACCAAATTGAAAATGGGTGTGGTATTGGGTTATCCCAATCTCGAGTATATCTTTTCCGAAGAGCATTACAAGGATCTGCCGGGAGGCATCCTGGAGTCGTTTGCGACCCTGTTCAGCAGGAAGGTCAAGCTTTTCATTTATCCTACTTTGCGTAATGGCATCATTTATAATTGCCTGCGGTTTAATCCCCCTTCTCATCTCGTCGACCTGTACCGCTACCTGATCGCCAATAACAAGATCGAGGATATCCATCATTACAAAGAGATCAATCTGCAGATCCAGACCGACAAAGTGCTGCAAATGATCAAACACGAGGAAGAAGGGTGGGAGGAATACGTTCCGGCCGAAGTGGCCGCCATGATCAAGGATCGGTGTTTATTCGGCTATGTCTGTCAGCCCAAACCGGCTGATCAGAAATAAGCCGCCGCCTTTACATTACAGATCGACCAGTGAAGACAGCGGGTAACGCAGGTTACGGTAGTCGGTCATATCGACGGATACCTTGCCCACAGTGATGGGACTCTGGACCCGGACAGCGATATGATTAGGATCGTCGGTCACCCATACTGTCATTTTCTCGCCACCCTCAAACATGGTGCCTTTGACCAGAAGGGGCTTAAATTTAAAAGTCCTGAACTTAGCGTATTTCGTCCGAATAGTCTCTCTTCCAAGATACCTGATATAAAGATGATATACCTGGCGGTCCAGGAACATGTCAAAAGGTATTCTGTCACCGGGTTTGTATTGATTAAAATCGATATTCCGGGCGTAGAAGATTGCGCTGAGGACGTCCTGGATGCAACTGGGAACCTGGTAAGTGCCACTACTGGTAATGGCGGTATTGGTAGCCTTATAGAAAGAGACGTTTTCGACAGTCTTATAACCGCCTTCATTGACATCCCGGACAAACTTATAGGGCTGGAGAGTACTGGTATCAATATAAGTCTCGTACTTATCCCTTACTTTGAACAGCACGTCATGATAGCTTTTTCCTTCGGCGACGACATGGTAGACATTTTTCCCCATCAGCTTTTCCAGATCTGTTTTGAATGTCGCCTCGCCGCCGGATAAAGAGACGCCTGCTACCACATAGGACACTTTATAAGTGAGGTTTTCGCCTGCATTAAAAGCGGTATTGCGGATACTGCCGCAAAATTCACTGTCCGGCGGGTTTGGTCCCCGCCGCGCGATAACATCGGGATGTTCGCCCTTGACATCCCACACCGAGGTCAGTACAAACAGTATAACAACCGTAATAAAGACTTTCATGGCGTTTTGATTTAGTAAGGGAAGTCCTTGTAATTCAAAAGGTAGGTGCAAAATCCGCACCACGATCGCCCCATGGAAATTTTACAAAAATTTTAGCGGATAAGTGTCGTCAATCAGCAGATTAGTGTCATTAATAGGTTGAGTTGGGTGGTGGAGACAAGAAAATTTATTTGGAACGATCATTCCTGAATCGTTACCTTTGCGGAACGATCGTTCCATAAATATCGATCGACCCCAAAAATGAGCATATTACAGAACAAAATCGCCGTCATCACTGGCGGAAATAGCGGAATAGGCTTCGCCACCGCCAAAGAACTGCTGCTAAAAGGTGCTAAAGTCGTCATTACCGGCCGTCGCCAGTCTGCTATAGATGAAGCGGTAAAAGAACTTGGCCCCAACGCGACCGGCATCCTGGCAGACACAGCCGATCTCAGTCATACTGATGCCCTTGTGGAGAAAGTCAAAAAACTGCATGGTAAGGTGGATATCCTCTTTATCAATGCCGGCGTCGGATCTTTCTTTCCGTTGGATGTCGCCACTGAGGCGCAATTTGACCAGATCATGAATATTAACTTCAAAGGCGCCTATTTCACCCTCAGCAAATTCCTCCCCTTGTTAAAGGAAGGCTCCTCGGTCATCCTACTGTCTTCAGTCAGTGCCACTACCGGCATGGCTAATTCTTCCGTCTACGGCCCCAGTAAGGCAGCCCTGAATTCCCTGGTGAAAGTCGCCGCTACTGAACTCGCGCCCCGCAAGATCCGCGTCAATTCGGTCAGCCCCGGCCCGATCGAGACACCCATTTTGGATAAGGCAGGTTTGGATGACGCTACCCGCGAAGGATTCGTTACTGCATTCACGGCCAGAGTTCCGCTGAAAAGATTCGGCACCGCAAACGAAGTGGCCAAATTGGTGGCCTTCCTTGGAAGTGATGATGCAACCTTCATCACTGGCGGTGATTATGTCGTCGACGGTGGAGTCGCCATCAATCCCATCTTAGGATAAGCCGGCAGCAGGCTCATCCATATGGAAATTAATAAATACCTTTGCCTTGTAAAAAAGGCAAGGGTTTTTACCATTCATGGCACGTACAAAAGAATTTGATACTGAAGAAGTGCTTGAAAAAGCCATTGGCGTTTTCTGGGATAAAGGCTACACTGCCTGCTCCATCCAGGATGTAGTAGAGGGTTTGGGGCTCAGCCGCTCCAGTATCTATGAGACGTTTGGCGACAAGCGCCAGTTATTCCTTGCTGCCTTGAAGAAATATCAGCGGGAAGGCGTCGATAGTATGCGGCATAACCTGGAGACGGCGACGAATGTCCGGCAAGCCTTGAAGGACATCTTCTATGCGGTACTGCCGGTAGAGGTTGACAACTGTATGCAAAAGGGCTGTTTCCTGGTCAATAGTGGCATCGAGCTTGCGCCTCATGATCCTGAGATTGCGGCCATCGTCCAAGCCAACCGCCAGGAGATTGAAGAGATCCTGAGAGTAGCCATTCAAAAAGGACAGGATTCCGGACTCATCTCCCGAAAGCTGGACGCCCTGTCGATTGCCCGTTTCTTCTTTACCGCACTCTCCGGCCTGCGTGTCTCCGCTACATCAGACAATCCGGACCGCAAGACGTTGGAGGATATCATCCGCGTGTCTCTCTCCGTGTTATAAATTCCCCCTATCCGGCAATCAGGCCGCCGGCTATTTTTCTCTCATCGAAGACCTCGCAGCAACCAACGCCACAAAGGTGATGACAGCAGCGATGGAAAGATAATAACCTACATAGGGCAGGCCGTGACTCTTGGCCAGCGTGGTGGCGAGGTAAGGAGTAAGCGACGCCCCCAATATCCCCGCCAGCGTAAAGGCCAGCGACGCCCCGGTATACCGGACAGACGCGGGGAAGATTTCGGCCAGCGCTGTCCCCATCGGGCCATACGTCAGGCCCATCAGAAACATGCCCAGGGCCTGGAACAAGATGATTATTCCGAGATTCCCGGGAACGAACAGAGCAGAGAACACCAGACCAAAGAGAAAAATGCTCCCGGTAGCGACCATCAATATTTTTCCACGGCCATATCTGTCAGCCAGTACTGCCGACAGCGGGATGCCCAAACCAAAAAACAGCATGGAGATCAACTGGGCTATCAGAAAATTAGTCTTGGGATAACCAAGGACCGAGGTGCCCCAGCTTAATGTAAATACCGTCATCAGATAAAATAGCAGAAAGGTGGTAATAGCGGCTGCCGTACCCAGGCTTATCGCCCTGGCATGTTTTGTGAAAACGTCGATCACCGGTACTTTTACCCGTTCGTTTTTCTCCATGATCTTTATAAAGTCAGGCGTCTCGGTGATCTTTAGCCGGACGTAAAGACCCACCCAGACTAGTATGGCGCTTGCAATAAACGGGATGCGCCAGCCATAATCGAGAAATTGCTGGTCGCTCAGGGTTTTGCCAAGGATAAGAAAAATGCCGATGGAAAAAGAAAATCCAATGGGTGCGCCTAACTGTGGAAACATCCCATACCATGATTTTTTACCAGCCGGTGCGTTTTCGGTGGCCAATAAGACGGCCCCGCCCCACTCGCCGCCCAGTCCGAGTCCCTGACCAAAGCGGAATAAAGCCAATAAGATGGGCGCCAGCACGCCGATCGACTTGTAAGTCGGGAGAAGACCGATAGCCACTGTCGAGGGACCCATGGTCATCAATGCAGCAACCAGCGTGGCTTTACGACCTTTACGATCGCCAAAATGCCCAAACAATGCCGCTCCCAGCGGCCTGGCAAAAAAAGCCAGAGCGAATGTCGCCAAAGATTGGAGGGTGGCGGAAGTAGGATCGGAGGAAGGAAAGAATAATTTGGGAAACACTAATACTGCCGCAGTAGCATAGATGTAAAAATCAAAAAACTCAATGGTCGTTCCGGCCAGGCTGGCCAAAAGTATCCTGGAAGTAGAGTTTTTAGGTGAATGGTTTGGACTCATTCCCCAAACATATTACATTCCGGCGAATCCCGTTTTCAATTTTTTTGGATAGATTAGAGGAACAAAATCTTATCATGATTCTTCAAAATAAAAATGCCGTTATATACGGAGCCGGCGGCTCCCTTGGTGGCGCTGTCGCCAAAGCGCTCGCTGCGGCTGGTGCCACGGTGTTCCTGGCGGGACGCCATTTAAGTGCTGTCCAAAAAACAGCAGACGCCATCCTGGCCGCCGGCGGAAAGGCGACAGCAGAGGAAGTGGATGCATTGGATGAAAATGCCATTGCCGGCCATCTGGAAAGAGTAGTGCAAAAAACGGGAACAGTGGACATTTCATTCAATGCGGTAGGGGAGGACGTCGTCCAGAACGTCCCATTGACCAGTATCTCCCTGAAGGATTTTATGAGCCCCATCACTATGACTATGCAAACCCGGTTCCTGACAGCCGTAGCCACTGCAAAAATCATGATGAAACAGCGGTCAGGCGTCATTCTGTTTCTTACGGCGACGCCCGGCGGCATAGGATATCCTTATACGGGCGGCTTTGCCCCGACCTGTTGCGCCGTAGAAGGCTTGTCGAGAAACCTGGCATCAGAACTGGGCGTCTATGGCATCCGGGTAGTGACTATCCGGTCCGGTGGTTCTCCGGATTCAAGGGTATTTAAAGACGCTATCGACAGTAACCCTGCCGGCATGGAACCCATTCTCCGGATGTTGAAAGGCGATACCATGCTAAGGGAGTTGCCTCTCATGGCCGATATTGCCAATGCCGCCGTATTCCTGGCCTCCGACATGGCCGGCAAAATAACGGGCGTAACCGTGGACGTAACGGCAGGTACTACAGCAGGATTAAATTATAGGGCGCAGCTGCCGCAGGACCACATTTCAACCTTCGGTTCAAAATGAATGAACGCCCCCTTTTTTCATCTATCGAATCGATAGAAAGAGATAATTCACTCCGCGAAGAGAAACAATTTACCCGGCGTGCCGAGGCGATCGACTTCATCGAATGGATGCCGCTGTCATCCCGGGCGGAAAAAATAAAGTCGGTACTGGAACAGGTAGATGACCAATTGTTTCAAAAACTTTGGACAACAATCAGCGCAGAAGGATTGACGGGTGCCACATTCAAAAACCTGATAAAAGAATACGTTGGTTTTACGGCAACCGATAATGACTACCAGGAAGAACCAGGCTATGATAACTTAGACATCTTTATCAATAAATTATTGTTTTTTGAAACCTTTCCGCAGCCAATCAAAGACCTCGGGCCGGAAATGGTCTATTATCAGAAGACGCCGGCCAGGATCGTTTTCGACCTGGTTGGGTCAGCCGATTTCACCAGGGAAGATATCTTTGTCGATATCGGCTGCGGTATGGGGCAGGTGGCTTTCCTCGTACATCTTCTGGCCGGGATCACCACCAAAGGAATAGAGTTCGAGCCTGCTTATTGCGATTATGCGAGGCAGTGCGCTGCGAAACTGCATTTATCCCACCTGACGTTTATCAATGTCGATGCAAGGGCGGCGGATTACTCCGACGGTACGATATTCTTTATGTATACACCTTTCATGGGGAAGCTCCTACACGAGGTTTTAGAAGCTTTAAGAAGAGAGTCACTGCGGCGAAGCATCAAAATCATCACTTATGGACCTTGTACTGCCGAAGTCGCCCGGGAAAGCTGGTTGAAAAGGCTTACCCCAGGGGAGAATAGACTCTATACATTGACTTTTTTCCGTAGTCTCTAAAATTGCTGCCTGCCGGGAGCTCTTGTTCTAACTTGTTCCAACTTGAACAAGGTATAAATAACCGTGATGATGTCATTTTTCCGAGATTTGGTTCCATCAAGAACCCAATACAATGGCAAAATGGATTAAAGCAGCCCGTGCGGCATATTGCATAGGGCTGGCCGGAATGGTAGTCCCAAAATTTATTTACCGGAAGTTTGGCGATGAGTTCCTGCCGGACTGGCCTGGTCTGCCCTGGGTCCCCTTTTGGGCCTGCCTTTTTGCAACCATTGTCATTGCAGCCTGTGTGGCTATTTATTTGGATATCAGGGGCCGGGCGGTAGCCTTGCTTTTAGCGGGGTTGCTATCGGTGATGGTCTTTTTCGGCTGGGTCTCCTATGAACTGTTAATGGATCCGGGCCATAACCACTATATCTCGTGGGCGGGTGTGCTATCGGGGCTTGCGTTGGCTGGCGGGGCATTTGTTGTTGCGGGTTCGTTCCCTGAAGAAGCAAACATTAAAAAGTCGCCCGTCCTTCGGTGGCTCGAAAAATTAATCCCCTTTGGCCCCCTTTTCTTTTGTATCACGATGATAGGGTATGGCTATACTCATTTTCTTTACCCAGACTTCATATTAACGCTGTTTCCCCATTGGGTACCCTTCCAGATGTTTTGGACTTATCTGGCCGGTTCTGCCCTTATGCTGGGCGGTGTTGCCATTGTTTTCCATGTCAAATTAAAGCTGGTGGGTATTTTAATGGGTATCCTTCTCTTCATTTTCCTTCTTGTTATCCATATCCCCCTTGCTATGGGTGATCCGTGGGGTCAAAATGCGTTTCAGCTGATTCGGGTTTTTGGCGCACTGGCCTTCAGCGGGACTGCCTTTATGATCGCCGGTAGTCATACAGCCAGCGTCACCCGGCCGTCGTCTATCTCGTCGATACCCATCCGCGGCTGACTATATTATACTAATATCGTCGATTACTCTTCCAGCAATATCAAATAAGCGGTTTACATATTTCATATCCTGTGTAGACCTTGCAAATAATGCGGCGCCTTCAATAATAGATACGATATGAAGCGCTGTGTCTAATGCGTCTATGTCAGTTTTGAATTCTTTTGCGCGGATTCCGTTCTCAATGATTGCTGTGAGATCATTAATCCAAGATTTAAGTCCCTTTGCAGCTTTATTCCTTAATAGGTCATTCGTATCATCTGCCTCCATGGTTGTATTTTGTAAAGGACAGCCGCCGGCAGTAAATGGAGTCTTCGCGGATGGATGATGAAGTAATATGTGAGCGAGAAGTTTATCTTTGTATCCCACACAACGATTCACTTCGTCTGTCAATAGTTTCCGTTTTAGACCCCAGTTAAAGTCAAAGGCGGCGAGTGCCACGGCATCTTTATTTTCAAAGTTACCATAGATACTTCCCCTGGTCATTCCTGTTGCCTTCTCCAGCTCGCTGACAGAGGTCCCCAGCGCTCCTTTTTTGTTGAATAATTCGGCGGTAGATTCAACTATACGCCGGCGGGTTGTTTCTGATCTTGGAATAAATTTCATATTACCAGCTGATTATCTTTCCGTCCTTGAAATGTTTACCTGTTGGGCCTCCTTTTGGTAAGGTTGCGGCAAAGACGATACTTTTTGCGCCCTCGCTTACTGGCCTTCCTCCATGATCAGCTAAGATATCGTAAGTGGCAGTCATCCCGGGAATGGGCGCGTTGACCAGGATACCATCTTTTTCCAGGTCATGTGCCGCTTTCATGGTAAGACCATTCATCGCCAGTTTAGTTAGGGAATAAACGGAAATGAAATCCCGCCATGGGTTGACCAGGGTGTATTCTCCTTCCCCCCCTTGAAGAGAGCCGGAGCCGGACGAGCAGTTGACGACCCGGGGATTGTCACTTTTCTTTAATAAGGGAGTAAAGTATTTGATCATCCGCCAGGCGCCAAAGAAATTACTTTCAAATGCTCTTATTACGGCTGCCATATCGACATCGACGGTATGATATTGATCAGGGAATTCCGTGGCATTATTGATCAGAACATCCAATTTTCCGAATCGGCGATCGACGGTTTCGGCGACTGCCTTAACCGTATCTTCTTTGGCGACATCCAATGCCAGCGGGATGATATCCAGCCCCTCGTCGATCAATAGCTGTGCGGCCTGTTCGGCTCTGTCCAGCTCCCGTGCGGTGACGATTACCTGGTAGCCCATGCTGCCGAGCTGCCTGGCTACCTCCAGGCCAATGCCTGTTTTTCTGGCTGCGCCGGTGATCAGCGCTAATTGTTTTGTCATTTTCTTTGATTATTCCACAAATATACTGAGTTCTTTGGCATCATATACCGATCGTTATATGACTGGTACTTACGTAAAATGTACCAATGTTTCCTACTTCTGTACTAATCGTACTGCACCGGTTGAGCTAGATTTGCTTCCAGATTCAAAAATTAAAACAATGGCTAAAACTATTTTGATTACCGGGGCTTCCAGCGGAATCGGACGCGCCACTGCGCTCTATTTCGCGGCAAGAGGCTGGAATGTCGCTGCAACCTTGCGCGACCCGCTCAAGGCCGATCCCACGCTTCGCGTTAAACTAATCGAACCCGGTAGTATCAATACCGAGTTCGGCAAGGGCAGCATGCAAACGGCAGTGAGTGAACCTTATCGGGCAAGCGTGACCAAGTTTTTGGCTTTTCTCGCGAAAAGAGACGCTCAAGGGTCCAAACCAGAATCTGTTGCGAAAGTCATTTTCCGTGCAGCAAATGATTCAAGCAACCGGTTACGTTACCTCGCCGAACCTGGTCCCATTTATCGGATAAATCGAATTTTGCCCGATAGCGTGTGGCGCTGGCTGCTGGTAAAAGCAATGGTCAAATAATCATAACTGAGATTTTAATAAAGTCAACTGGCCCAGCAGACGGGTTTGAATAACAGTCTGTTCCTTTACGGCCATTCCGGCAATGGCCAGATTGAGCGTCGCTATTTCGGTAGGCCGGTGGCTCCGGATGTCTTGCAAGGTCGAGATAAATTGACCGTCCGAAGAGCGGCTGATCAGCAAGAGGCTATCCATCACCTCTGTCCGGTTAAGATTAACACCTTGTTGTTCCGCTACGCACAAACATTCGGTCACTAAACTTTCCGCGATTTGCAAAGCCTGCGGGTTCCGGTGAAAGATGCCGTTGTCTGTTTCAAGCAGGGGGCAAACCGAATTGAACACACTATTGATGATGGCCTTTTTCCAAATAATAGGCTGAATATCGCCCTCGGCTCTAAAGCCAAAATGCGGTGTATTAAGTAAACTGGCGATATGGCCAAGGGAAGTTTCATCACCGCCGCCGATCCTTCCGATAGGCGATACAGCTACCGGCTTAAAGTTCAGCTTCGTATCTGAGACTGGTTGGCTGGTGGCGAAAAGTACACAACGGTAAACAGACGGAAAGTCCATAAACACTTGCTCCACATCCAAGCCATTTTGAAAGAGTACAACGGGGGAATAGCTAATTTTGTCTTTTAAAGTATCGGCTAAAGCCGCATTGCCGTAAGATTTAATACATATCACCACCACCCCTTCCAAACTGCGGTAGTTGCTAAGCGTATCAATCGTTACTTCCGCCTCAATTATTTCCTGTAAAGGAAGCGTCACACGGATGTTTTCCCTGTGTGTTTCGCCATTGTCCACGCTGCCACGCAATAAGACGACTTTCTTTCCGTCGTTACTCAGACAAACGGCCAGTACCTTGCCAATAGCGCCGGCGCCAATAATATAGACGGGTTCCATGATGAGATTTAATTAGATTTATATGTATACCCTTTTTCATATTAATTAGGTTAATGCGAACCTGGCGGCGGCTTTGGCGTGAATCAGCGTTGTATCGAAAACCGGGACCGTGCAATCTTCTGGCTTGATCAGCAGCGGGATTTCTGTACAACCTAAAATGACGGCTTCGGCACCCTTTGCGATTAGGTTTTGGATAATGCTGAGATATCGGACTTTTGTTTCTGTTAGCAGTAAGCCCCTTTCCAGTTCGTCAAATATTGTTTGATGAATGAACTGCCGCTCATCTGCATCAGGGATCATCACCTCAATACCTTGCTGTAAAAGTTTATCCTTAAAAAATGCCGCTTCCATCGTAAATTTAGTTCCCAGCAATGCGGCCTTGCCGATACCTTGTGCACGTAGTTCACTGACCGTCGCGTCAGCGATATGGATAATGGGAATTTGTACAAGTTGTTTCAGTTCCGTAGCGATCAGGTGCGGCGTATTGGCGCAAAGCACGATCGCTTCTGCTCCGGCGGTCTGCAGCCGATGCGCAATGCCTGCAAACCACTCTGTTAACTTCGGCCACGCGCCTGCATCAGCAATGGTTTTGAATTCATCAAGGTCAACCGAATAGAGTAATAGTTTAGCGGAATGCAGACCTCCCAGTTCACGGTTCACTTCCTGGTTAATGATGCGGTAATAATCTATCGTGGAAAGCCAACTCGTTCCGCCGATCAATCCGATTGTTTTCATTGTTTTCACGCCTGAAGTTTGGTTAATTTAAATATAACTATTTATGAAGTATGTGCCCATTGGCAAACGACCAATTTTCCCAGGCCGTTTCCTGAAAACAAACCATAATGTCGTTTGAAGATATACCAGCAGCCTGCATGTGTTCAAGCATATCAGACAGTATCTTTTGTTTGATTTTAACGCTTCTCCCAACTGAAAAAAGTATTTCGATCAGGACAAAACGATCTGTGCGCGGCTCTGCCAGGTCCGGATAATGAAGGTCATAGCTGAAATTTTCCCTATCCAGTTCCAGGAATCTTTGAAATCTGTCAGCCTTGGGAACGCCGGCATTTTCAAGCGCGAGATGGACAGCCTGACCAAGTTTGGTCTTCAGGTCGGCTGGCTGACCTTTCAGCAAAGTAAATGTAATTAAAGGCATAATCTAATTAGTTATTGGTTAAGGAGGTGATGGTCATTTCAACATTAGCTGCTAACGGCAGTTCTAAAACCGCGATACAAGTCCTTGCCGGATAGTAGCCGTTAAAGTAAGTTTTATAAATATCGTTAAGACGTTTAAAATTCTGCATGTCCTTTAAATATACCGTAATGCTCACGATGTTCTCGAACGTCAGCATTTGTTCCGACAGTATAGCATCAATATTCGTAAATATCTGCCTTACCTCGAGATCGAAATCATCGGCCAGTTTACCGAACTGGTCAATGCCCACCTGGCCCGATAAGAATAAAAAACCATTGGCTTTTACGCCTGTGCTGAAAGGCCCCGGTGAAACGGCTAATTTAGCTGATTGTATAGGTTCAATTTTTTTCATTTTATAGTACCTCAATAATTTTTTGATTCCATTCACTATCAGGATGAAGAGCGTGTTTGTTTTCCTTTAAAAACTGTAGGCCCCACTCGCGTAACATGGCT
>JAMFSL010000343.1 GCA_026225275.1 Puia dinghuensis | reverse complement strand
TTTGCGGAGGATGATATCTCCCGGCTGCAGCCCTGCCGACTCCGCCGTGAGGGTTATTGGTCCTGGTTCCCCGGTAGCCTTCACGATCACCTGGGCGAGGCCGTTGAACAATCTCCGTCTCCATGGTTGCGGGGGAATGACAACCTGCACGAGACCGGGGTCCCGGTTGACGTTATCCCAGGGGTACTTCCTGCGGAAGGGTTGCGCTACGACCGCGAGTACATTTCTTCCTTTTTGGAGGAGGCTCGCGTCCAACGGGAATTCGCTCCTTGCCGACGAATCGCCTGGCCGGCCGAGCAGCCGGCCGTTGAGATAGACCCGCTGGTCCCTTCCAATACTTTTATAAAAAAGCCGCACGCGCGCGCTGCCGGGAAATCCGGGCCATTCGATATCGGCCCTGTACACAACCGTCCGCGCAGTGGTATCCGCAGTTATTTTGTCGAAGTCCCTCGACCAGTCTTTATCATCGTAATCCTGCCGCACATTTGCGGACCACTGCTGTCCGCTATCTGCCGCTGCCGGCAAGTCGCTATCTGCCGGCCCCCGCAAACCGCCGGCCGCTGCCACTCCTAAAACTTTTACCCGCAGGTTCCCGATGGGTACGGCAACGATCCGTTCTACAAATTTGTCCGCTTCGTGCGATACCGGGTCGCCGTTGCCCACTCCGATGATCTTTCCGGGCCCGTGGAGCGTAAATAGGATCTCGTTGTCAGCAACGGTAACAGGAAGGCCGGCAGCGTCAGTGACTTTCACATCAACTACCGCGACGTCCCCTTTGTTGCTGCCGGAAAGCACCACCCCGGATTCCAGGACGACCCTGCGCGGTTCACCGGTAGTCCGGATGACGTCCTTCAGCACGCGTTTTCCATCCTTATATCCTACAGCCTCCAACACCCCGGGATGATAGGCGACTTCCCATTCCAGGTGCGAGTTATCCCGCATCGATTTTCTTCCGAGACTTTTGCCATTGAGGAACAGCTCTACCTCTCTGCAATTGCTGTACACCCACACCGGTATCTGCTGTCCTTCCCTACCCTGCCAGTTCCAATGCGGAAAAACATGCAGGACGGGCTGGTCGGTCCACCAGGAACGCAGGTACCAGGCATCATCTTTCGGAAAGCCGCAGACATCCAGCATACCGGTATTGCTTGAGACGGATGGCCAACCAAAAGGCGTCGGCTCTCCCCGGTAATCGAAGCCCGACCAGATGAACATACCGGCGAGATAAGGCCGGGCGGCATAGTACTTCCATCCTTCTTCGATACTATAATAACCGGGATAGGGTCTCCGGTCATAAGCGACAAGGTGATGACCGGCCGAGTCGTCGACATAGACGCCGCGTGTGGCATTGGTCATCCCCTCCTCGGTTCCCATTCCGGACTGCCAGGGAAAACGGGCGTGCTGTTCGTCGGTACTCCCATGGGCGATATAATTGAAACCCATGACCTGTAACACCGTAGAGATGCCCGCGCCCCAGCCCCCGCTGACGGCCGCCGTCACCGGCCTCGTGCTGTCGAGGCCATGTACATAGTCCTGCAGAGTAGAGGCGACTCGTGCCCCGGTGGGTGTTCCTTCGATGGACCATTCTTCATTGCCGATGGACCAGGCGATTACCGAAGGATGGTTGCGGTCGCGCAGGATCATGCGGCGCAGCGGATCGGTAAGTTGCGGAGTGGTGCCCATCCACCGGTTCTCATCGATGACCAGCATGCCCAGCCGGTCGCAAGCGTCCAGCAATTCGGGCGCGGGCGGGTTATGCGAACAACGGTAGGCATTGGCTCCTATGCCCTTGAGACAGCGTATCCGGTAATCCCAGAGCGCATCGGGCAGGGCTACGCCGACACCGGCATGGTCCTGGTGATTATTGGTCCCGTGCAGCTTTATGTGTACGCCGTTGAGGAAAAAACCCGAATCGGGATCGAACCGGATCGTCCGGACTCCGAAGCCGGTGACGCAGGAGTCCACGGTAGAATCGCCGCGCAGGATCCGTGTCACCAACCGGTACAGATAGGGATCGTCGAGACACCAAAGTTGAGGATGGGAAAGAGATAACATGGTAGCGTATTGCCTGGTCTCGTGGGGCGCCAGCGTGAGTCGATCGATCCCGCCGGTGGCGACGGGTTTAGCGGCTGTATCGATGATGGTTTGAAGGATACGAAAATTTTGCGCCACGCGGCCTTCATTCGCTATAGACACCCCGGAGGTAATTTCAGCGCTGGTCGCCGACGCATGTCCCTTGCCGTCCGATTGCAAGCCGTCGACCCGGGCATGCACAGACAGGCCATCCTCCGCGACATGCATAGCAGCAGTCTTCGTCAACCAGACATGCCTGTATATCCCCGCCCCTTCGTAAAACCAGCCTTCTTCCATGGTGACATCCGCGCGTACGGCAATGATATTCCCGCCCCCGTAATTCAAGTAATCCGTTATATCATATGTGAATCCGTTGTAGCCGCCTTGTTCATTTCCCAGGTAAAATCCGTTCACCCAGACTTTCGAATCGCGAAAGACGCCGTCGAAGCGGATCGAGATCCGTCGCCCCAGATCCGAAGCGGGAATGAAAAACGACTTGCGGTACCATCCTACGCTGGCAGCTGGAAAATTGCGCCCGATCGCCCGGTATCCATGGCTGCCCGAACCTTTGGGGTCGAACGGCAGCTCCACGGCCCAGTCGTGTGGAAGGTCCACTACGCGCCAGGCGCGGTCGTCAAATCCCGGCGCTGCGGCCCCATCCCCGTTGCCGGCCTTGGCGAAATAGGAAAAGGCGCCCGTTCCATTGTAAAAATCCTTGGTCGCGTCATAGGCATGTCCGAGGGCAAAATGCCAGCCGCTGTCGATGCCTGTTTCCTCGCGCTGGGCTATCGACGGGAGCGTCATCAGGGAGGTGCAAACCAGTAATAGAAGGGTGCGAAACTTTATTGGTCGATCCATAGTCGTTGTCATTTTGGCCGGCAACTTATGATGTCTTGATATTTAAAGAAGCATCGGACAAACCCGGCGAGGTAACCGTAAGTCGGATCTCTCCGGCCGCATGGGTACTTCTAATGACAATCAAGGCCCGGCCATGCCATGCTTTACGGTTATCCGCCGCGTAATTGTCTGTGTCCTTCATATCGGCATTGCCTACCCCCGCAATGATGCCCGTCCCGTCCAATGTAAAATGCAGCCGGTTCCCGGCGTTCGGTTGGAATATTCCGTCCTTATCCGTGATCTCAACCGTTATATAACTCAAGTCCTGACCATTAGCGAGTATCTCCGTCTTATCCGCCGTGAGTTTAATCTTTGCCGCGTCGCCGGCAGTTTGCAGCGTAGTCGATTCCACTTCTTTTCCGTTATCCATGCCCGCAGCTTTTAACATACCCGGCGCATAGGGCACTGAAAATGTCGCTTTGTATGCCTGTCCTTCCGTTGTCGGCTTTTCGCCAATAAGACTGTCGTTCAGATATAGCCTGACCTTAGGATAGCTGGAATAAATCTCGACCTGGACATTCCTC
Organism: Puia dinghuensis; assembly: GCA_026225275.1. GTDB lineage: Bacteria > Bacteroidota > Bacteroidia > Chitinophagales > Chitinophagaceae > Puia > Puia dinghuensis_B. Next base: position 14,372 of record JAMFSL010000343.1, on the reverse strand, counting down.
CCTTCCTTTCCAGGCCATGTCCAGCTTTCCCAGGTCGGCCATACTGACCACCAGGTCGTTTTAATTTCCAGCGGTTCGGGTTCGGGCTCACGAACGGTCATATACAATTTCTCCGTATTATTGTACAACATGCTCCTGTAATGCGATATGGGTTTTCTCCAACCGATGAGATCAATATCGCCGCAATACGCGCCATGCCAGGGGAAAAAATCGTTCTCCCAATGTTCGCCGGGCACATCGCCCGAATAATACCAACGCCCGATCCCGGATTCTCCTAAATAATCCATTGCCGTCCAGACGAAATCTCCGATGATGTACTGATTGTCCCGCACCAATTTCCAATTATTAAAAGCGTCTTTGGGATACGACTCTGTCTGAAGAATAATACGTGCCGGGACTCTTTGGTGGTCAGCCGGCGCGCTGTATAAATGATAATTATAGCCGGCAACATCCTCTGCAGCCATCAGCGGATCAAAAGCCGTCCAATCTTTATCATTTGCTACGATAGCCGATGTCACCGGGCGGGAACTATCTATTTTCTTTATGGCGCCCGCAAGCATTTTCGCGGTTTCAATGGCTGCGGGATCGCCCCTTTCTACTATTTCATTCCCTATGCTCCACATGATTACCGAGGGATGGTTGAAATCCCGGAATACCATCGTTTCCAGGTCACGTTTCCACCACTGATCAAAATAGGTCGCATAGTCATACCTGTTCTTACCTACCCGCCAACAATCGAATGCTTCATCGATCACCAGCAACCCTAACCGGTCGCAGGCATTCAGAAATGCTTCCGAAGGAGGATTATGTGAAGTACGAACGGCATTGAATCCAGCTGATTTCAGCAACTCGACTTTTCGTTCTTCCGCACGATCAAAGGCCGCGGCTCCGAGGCAACCGTTATCGTGGTGCATACAGCCGCCATCGATCTTCACGGTTTTGCCATTGATTTGTAAGCCATCCGCACTTGTAAATTTTAAAGATCGTATCCCAAAATCAGTCTTCGTTTCGTCCACTACTTTATGGCCTTCTATTACATCTATTTGCGCATCGTACAAGTGGGGCTTTTCCGTAGTCCAAAGCAGGGGATTGGACACGGGGACGCTTTGTGTCACTTCCTTTTCGCTATGGGGAGATAATTTAATCTCGATCTGGCTACCGGCAACGTCTTTGGCATTCACGGGGTGTACCCGGGCTTTAAGAATAATGTCGTGGTATACACTGGTCTCGTTCTTTATGGTGGTTTTTATCTGAACGGTTGCTCTTTCTGATGACACCTCGGGTGTAGTGATCTCTACTCCCCAATTGGCTACATGCACCGCGTCCGTTACCACCAGCCAGACATGACGGTAGATACCAGATCCGCTATACCACCGGCTGTTTACCTGTTTTGAATTATCCACCCTTACCGCTATGACATTTTCATGGCCAAAATCCAAATAAGGAGAAAGGTTGTAACTAAAGGATGAATAGCCATAAGGGCGGATGCCAAGCGATCTTCCATTGATAAAAACCTCGGAGTTCATGTAGATTCCTTCAAAATAAATAGAAATGTCTTTCCCTTTCCAATCATTGGGAATTTTGAAAATCTTCCGATACCAGCCTATCCCCCCTGGAAAGTATCCGCCGGCGCCTTTGGTCGGGTTTTTAGGACTGATCTGTCCTTGAATACTCCAATCGTGGGGTAAGTCGAGTTTACGCCAGCTTTTATCGTCAAACTCCTTAGATCTGGCCGATGCAGTATCGCCCAAAAGGAACTTCCAGCTATCATCAAATAATTGTTTTCGCCCCATACCGTCGGGATCTTGAGCGAAAACCAAAACCCTACCTGACAAAAGCAGCAACGCGATGATAATTATTCTTGTACGCACAATCTATTATTTGACGGCTATTTTTAATGTCTGAGAAATATTTCCCGAAGAGTTACCCAATTGCAAGATAAAGTCTCCTGCCTCGACATTCCAATCCTTTTTCGATTCGTCGTAGAAAGCGAGGTCAGCAACCTTCACGTTTAACGTTACTATCTTTGTCTCGCCGGGCTGGAGAAATACTTTTTGAAAGGCTTTAAGTTCTTTTGCGGGACGCAATACGGAAGCCCCCGGATCGCAGACATATAACTGGGCTACTTCCGCACCATATCGTGAACCGGTGTTCTTCACCGTAAATTTCGCTTGTATCACTTCCTCCTTTCCATAGACGGTCTTGTCTGTGGAAAGCGTACCGAATACAAAGTTGGTATAAGAAAGCCCGTAGCCAAAGGGGAATTGCGGCATGATCTTCTTTGTGTCGAACCACCGGTAACCTACGAGAATATCTTCTTCATAGTTCACCTTCAGGTCTCTGCCGGGAAAGTTCCCTAAAGCATGTGCGGGTGACTGGTCCAACGAAACAGGCAGTGTGAAAGGCAGCTTTCCGGAAGGATCGATTTTTCCGCTCAATACATCGACCACGGCATTTCCGGCTTCCATGCCACCATACCAGGACCACAAGATTGCAGGCACCCGCTGAACAATGCCTGCTAATTTTACCGGCGAGCCAGCTATGATGACTACAACTGTATTTGGGTTTGCTTTGGCAACTTCGCGAATCAAAACATCCTGGCCATATGGCAGATCCATGTTTATTTTATCGAATGATTCCGTATCAAAGTCGTGATTCAAGCCGCCGAAAATGATTACCACATCCGATTCTTTCGCCACTTTTACCGCCTCGTCGATCAATTTCCAATCAACCTTATCCGCGTTTGCCTGGCCGGCATTGCTGCCCTCTTTGAAGGTGGATTGCTTCTCGTATCCCTGTGCAAAGTTGATCTTTACCGTGGCGCCAAATTTTTTCTGAATGGCCTCCAGCGGGGTTATCTCATATAAGGCTTTTATCTCCGAGCTAAGGCCGCCACCGCAATGTTTCCGGGTGGCGTTATCGCCAATGATGGCGATCGATCTTAATTTGTTGAAATTCAGCGGAAGCAGGTTTCCTTTGTTTTGCAGTAACACTGCTGCTTCAGCAGCATCGTTATAGGCCGCCTGTTGATGTTCGGGCGTATTCATCTTTCCTTTTTCCCGGTGGTTTTCATCGAACATTTTTGTTTTCATCATTATGCGAAGCACATTGGCGACTTTTTCATCCACCACGGCCATCGGCACTTTCCCTGCCGTCACGGCGTCCATCAGTGGATCGGCAAAATACCATTGATCGTAGTCCTTTTTATCCGTCCCCATTTCCAGGTCGAGTCCTGCCAAGGCGGCTTTTACGGTTGAATGTGCAGCGGACCAGTCCGTCATCAACACTCCTTTAAACCCAAGTTCTTTCCGAAGGATCTGCCTGTCCAGGTATTCATTTTCAGAACACCAGTTCCCTCTGAATTTATTGTAGGCCGCCATTACGGTGTAGGCGCCCCCTTGCGTTATGGATGCTTTAAATCCCGGCAAATAGATCTCGCGCAACGCCCTTTCGCTCATATACACATCGATGGAGTCCCGATGTTCTTCCTGGTTATTGGCCAGCCAATGTTTTACGCTTGCGGCCACGTCTTTCGATTGCAATCCTTTGATATAAGCGACCGAAATTTTTGAAATGAGCAATGGATCTTCGCTCATATATTCGAAATCCCTTCCGCAAAGCGGCGATCGGATAATGTTGATGCCGGGCCCGAGTAAAATATCTTTTTTGCGAAAGCGGGCTTCTTCGCCTAATGCCATACCCCGCTCATAAGCGAGCTTTGGATCCCAGGTGGCGGCGAGCGTCGTACCCGGAGGAAAGCAGGTTGCGGAGTCATCGGTATGTCCGGCATAAGCCCAGTTGTCCCGGTTTATTTCCGCCCGTACACCGTTAGGGCCATCGCTAAACGCCCATTCGGGTATGCCCAGTCTTTTTATCCCCGGGACATAAAATTTTGCATTGGCATGCAGCAGACTAACTTTTTCCCTCAGCGTCATTTGGCTGATCAGGGAGCAGATCTTTTCCTCCTGCTTATTGTCGTTTGGCGCAAGCTGTGCATTGGTCATACTTGCCGTGATCATGCATGCGGAACCAATTATAACCTGTCTTACTTTTCTTATCATAGTATACTTGATCATATTGAAACTACCGGATGCATTAAAAATACACCCGGTAGGTCGAATCGGCTCAGTAGGGAGATCAAAAGAATTTCCTGACTTGAATATTACACTAGTGTGAATTGTAGTAATCCAGGCTCACATAGTTGTAAATATCCCAGGCGCTGGCACTTGTTAAAGCAACAAGCTGCATCGTACTGTCCGTAAGTGAAAGGACTTGCATTTTCGCATACCAATTAACGACACTAGCGCCTTCTGTTACGTCGTGTACAACTTCTGCACCGAAAGTTTGCATCTGATTTGTAGCCGTATACAACATGAAAGTGCCCGTTGCAGATCCTAAAGATGGTATTGCCTTATTGTTCGAGCTAAAATTTGCATTACCGATCAAATTAAAAGTCATTGTTCCATAATCAAGCGCAGGGCAAATCCAGGTATTACCCGACCAGCCGGCATCCCATTCCCAGGCACCACCAACAGTCCCACCAAAGTAGATCGGTCCGCCAAAAAATTTACTTACCCCATTGGCGTCTAAATCCAACACCCAGGCTTTCGTTTTTCCAAATCCACCGGTAAGAGCAGTCCACTGTGGGGTACTTACAGCATTCTGATCCAACGTGGTAATTACTATCGAAAAAGTATCCGCCTGAACAAACCCACCGTCGCTCTCTACGCCGTATACAAATTTGTAGGTTCCCGGAAAGGGAATATTGACCGTGTCCTGTACTTTTTGGGATTGTCCGACAGGAGTTACCCATACCGGAGTAAGATTGGGGGTCTGGCTTATTAATACAATATCATTGGGATTTGCCGATGACGGCACAATGCTGTACTTCAAAGCACTTTTGTCGATCAAGTTACCCAGGTTATATTTATCTGGAGTGCAGGAAGAAAACGCCAGCACTGATCCTAAAAAGGCAATTAAAATTATATTTTTCATGTTTGCAGATTTTTTAAATATTAAATCATTATTACCAACCGGCATTTTGTTTTAATACCCCTGATGATAACGTAATCTGATCGTCGGGTATTTGTTGAAATCCACGTGTAGCCGTAATATTGGCCTGCAATTGACTAGCTGTAGGCGGGGTACCCGAGTTATCAACGAATAAAGAAACCGTTGTATTGGCTGCAATGGTTGTTGCTGCCATAGTTATACCCTGACGCAACAAGTCATAATAACGGATACCCTCCCCTACAAATTCGAACCTGCGTTCTGCTAAAATACCTGCCTTACTTACAGAACTAACAGGGACGTCATTGGGATTTGCACGTTGGTGCACGCTATTGAAATAAGTTACGGCATTGGGGCTTCCCAATTCTGCAGCCATCAGCAATACATCCGAGTACCGAATGGCAAAATAGTCCTGGTATTGCCCGGTTTGAAAGTTAGGGACGATAGAATTTCCACTGCTATCGCATAAAGGGCTGTATTTCTTCAGATAATACCCTGTGTACTCGCGGTTTTGAGAACCACTGGTAAATGCAAGGTTTTCATCGGCAATAGAGGTGATCGAGGCAAAGCGACGGGCATCGTTGGGGCTAAAAGCATTCCATAAACTGGGATCAACGGTACAAGCACCCCATCCATACTGGTAAGGGTAAATGGATTGATTGCGAACTCCTTCCATGACCATCCATGTGTTACCAGTCACATTGCCGTTATAGTTACCACCGGTAGAGGAATACTTGACTGAAAATACTACTTCCTTGTTTACTAACCCGGCATACGGAACATTTTTGCCAATCGCAGCCGCCGGCCACAAAGAATTAAAATCGCTTACCAATCCCTGTCCGCTATGCGCAATCACATCTTCCACTGCAGCTAATGCTGTAGCAGCCGTTTCATTACCGATCGTAGCGTTGCCATAATATCCCGAATAGAATAAATAAACACGGGCCAATAATGATTCTGCGGCCCATTTGGTTACCCTTCCGGGTGGCGTAGCCGAGTATACGGTCGAAGGCAGGCTATCGGCCCCAAAGCGTAAATCACTCATAATTTGGGCATAAGTCGAATCGGGATCGGATTGCGGTACATTGGAAAGGGTGGGCGATATCAATAAAGGTACTTTTTCCCATAGACGCGCCATATCAAAATAACAGAAAGCACGGATAAATTTTACCTCGGCGGTATACTGTGTCTTCAATGAAACACTATCGCCCCAGTTTACCTCATCCATATTTTGAAGCAACACATTACAGCGATAGATTGCCTGGTAATAGTCTGTCCACATAACGCTAAATAGCGAAGCATCCGATGGTGAAACTTTTGGATCGAATTCGTCCATCATTTCAAATCCATATCCATCAGAAGAGCCTGTGCCGCCAAAACAGTTATCGGAAAAAACTTCAGAAGCAACAGGGAAAGCGTCTGCGCCGCCATTATTCCAAATCAGATCCAATCCGTTATAACACCCCACCAGGGCAGTGAAGGCATCCGAAGGCGTTTTATAGTACGACACGTTGGTTTGTACGGGATTAGTATCTGTGGTTGTAAGAAACTTTTTACACGAATCGAATGATAGCATTGCAATAAATGCAAAAATTATAATTCTATATTTTTTCATGATGCTGATTATTTAAATTAGAAAACAACATTGACTCCCGCCATGTATATTCTCGGACGGGGATAAAAACCGACATCAACACCCTGGCCGAAAGAATAGGCGCCGCTTGCATCAGTAGAAGAATAACCCACCTCAGGATCCATACCATTATATTTAGTAAATGTGAAAGGATTTTCAACTGCTATGTACAGGCGGAATTTGCTCAAATATTGCGACCTTATAACTCTTGATAGATCATAACCAAGTGTAATGTTAGAAACCCTTAAATAACTTCCATTATGAAGATAAATATCGGAGAAATCCGTCCAGTTGAGATTGTCCTGTGTTACACGGGGCATCCTATTTGAAGTTCCTTCACCATGCCATCGGCTCAAGATTTCCGAGGTCCAGTTTCCAAAGGAACTTGACGGATCCCGGTAGCTTTGAGCAATTTTATTTCCGGCGACGCCATTGGTTGCTATAGATAGATCGAAATTTTTGTACGTGCCCGAAAATCTCAGACCAAATACATGATGAGGATTTGGATCGCCGATATTCGTTTTATCGTCGGCAGAAATGACGCCATCACCATTTATATCCACGTATTTCAAATCACCGGGCTGTGCATTCGGTTGAAGCACTTGTCCTTTCGCACCTTTATAGGAAGCGACGTCAGCCTCGGATTGAAAGACACCGGCAGTTTTATATCCCCAAAAAAAGCCGATGGGGTTTCCTGCAGATGCACGGAAAAATTCAGGAGAATTGACATATAAACTGTTGGTAGCGCCGTGTATGATCCCATCGGCAGTCGGGATATTATTGACGAAATTTTTATTGTAGGCATACGAGCCGGAAATGGAATAATGGAAATCTTTTCCAATCCTGTTGTTGTAAGATAATTGAAGTTCTATTCCTTTATTGGTGACATTTCCGCCATTTATGAATGGATTTGTAGAAACCCCTGCTGTGGCCAATAATGGAGCTGCAATTAACCAGTTCTTTGTTACCTTATTATATAGATCTATACTAATACCAAGTTTACTACCTAGCAATTGAGCGTCGGTACCAACATCGGTTTGCTGCGAGGCTTCCCATTTGGTATTTCCAACACCGATCGTTGAAGGATATGAACCATTGGTCAAAGTACTATTTGTATTACTAAAGTTATACTGGGCATTGTATAAGCTGATCAGAGAAAGGTAGTTGAAAGCGGTAATGCCGTCATTCCCGTTAGAACCCCAACTGGCCCTCACCTTCAGGAAGTTCAGCCAATGGCTGGTTGAACCCATGAAAGATTCGTTGCTTACTACCCAACCGGCAGAAAATGACGGAAAATATCCCCATTGATGACCTGGTGCAAACACCGTGGAGCCATCGGCACGGAAAATAGCGGAGGCCAAAAACTTGTCTTTATAGCTGTAATTTATGCGTCCAAAAAAAGAAGCATGAGCAGACACTGAATTTGCATTTCCATTCAGCGACATACTATTTGTTACGGTTTGCCTGTTGGCGGCAGTCGTGTCCGTACTCATCGAAACGGAAGTTACCGCCGAATTACTTAAGTAGGCACGTTCGAAAGTACCGAATAGAGTAGAACCCGTATTAGAACCGCCTATATACGATCCATGACTTATGCGATCTGAACTACCGCCTAAAACATCAAATTTGCTGTCTTTGATCTTAAACATATAGTTTATCGTATTATCCCAGTTCCATGTCAATCCCTGGGAACTGCTTTGACTAATATTTTCATAATTATTGTAAGCGTATATGGACAAATTGCTATAGGTGGGAGTATAGCTATGGCCGGCTGCAGAATTATATTCAACCCCAAAAGTCGATCTGATCTTCAGATTTTTAATGGGTTCGAGTTCCGCGTAAACATCCCCCAATAATTTTTGCGATCTCGTATCGTTTTGATTGTTATAGACCATTAATGCATAGGGATTGGCCTCCTCATTATCCCATGGGCCGCCATTGTATACGGTAGAGTTCTCACTATTTAAAAAGTGGCCCGTTGAATCGTACATGGCTAATAACGGGCTTGTCGTAAATGCGCCTCTAAGCGTGGTACTGTATATTCCCCCATCTGCGATACCTTTTTGATCGATATAAGAAAAAGTGAGATGTTCCCCCATCCTTAATGCTCCATTATAAAGCTTACGTTCAGAATTTAAATGGAAATTATAGCGTTGGTAATTGGAAAGATTTGATCCCCCGACAATCCCACCTTGTGAAGTATAAGATAAACCCAGTGAGTACGATGAAATGTCAGAGCCGCCATTGACCCCTAAATTAAAATTTTGCGTGGGCACATTGGAAGAAAACATTTGATGTAACCAGTTGGTCCCGCTGCCCAATGCATTAATTTGCGTTTGTGTGAAAAGAGGCGCTTTCCCCGAATTGAGTGCAGCTTCATTTTGCATAGTAGCATACTGCTCCGCATTCAATAATGGTGTTTTGCGGGCCACGTTCTGAACTCCATAGTAAGCATCCAATGAAACCTGTCCGTCTTTTCTCTTAGCTGAACTCCCACTTCTAGTGGTGATCAACACAACTCCATTTGCCCCGTTGATACCATAGATGGCAGCCGAGGCGGCATCTTTTAAAATATCCACCGCAGCTATATCCGACGGGTTCAAATAAGTAATATCGCTGGTGATAACACCGTCTACTACGTACAGGGGAGTTGCATTTCCGATGGTTCCGGCTCCCCGGATATTAACTTTAAAACCGCCGCCTGGTTGTCCCGAGGTGGAGGTAATATTAACTCCGGCCGCCTGGCCCTGCAGCGCCTGCATCGCATTGGTGTTGTTAAGCTTGGCAAGGTCATCGCCATTGACATGAGCAGTGGCGCCGGTCACTGCTTTTGACTTTTGTACCCCGTAACCGACTACAACGACTTCATCCAGCTTCGCGGAACTTTGATCCAGCCGAATATCCAGGTCGTGAGTTCCCGCCTCTATTTTTAGTATTTTCGACACGTGGCCCACCGAAGTAATTTCGAGGTTTTCCCCGGCTTTTGCGGTGATAGTAAATTTGCCCTTCTCATCGGAGACGACAGCATTTTTGCTGCCCTTTACAACAATCGAAGCACTCGCAACCGGCTGCCCGGTAGTTACATCGGTGACCGTACCTGTTATTTTTCGTTCATTGGTTTGGGCAAAACTTTGGGCACTTAGAAGCAGTAAGGCCAATAGGATCAAGATTGGTTTTGACCTATTCCTTTTGATTTTCTTTTTCTTCATAAACAAGCAATTTTTGGTTAATAAATAAGAACTACTTTAGGCTGAGTGTCTTTTCTCCGCCGGTATATGTAACAGCAACTGTGTGTTTGCCTTTCCCGCCGAAGGGCAGTTGCGTTGACCTGCCGATGCGTTCGATCCTGAACGTCCTTTTGAGCAGGATACCGGGGAACAAACCATTCCGCTGCCCGATGGTGAGCGTTCCCGCGGCCTCGTCATAATGAAATGGTATGGTCGCAAACCGGCCCTTCTCATAATTATAATTGGTCCCTTCGTCTTCGTACAACGTGAAATCCGCGTCCCGGCCGGCATACACACAGAACGTGATCGTATCAGCCGGGCGTTGATCCGTGTATTGCAGTTCAGGTCCCATGGGCAGGATCGATCCCTCCTTTATAAAGACCGGCATGCGCTCATAGGGAGCGGCGGCAAGGACCCACCGGCCGCCGGCGGTGTAGTCGCCGGTGTACAGGTCGTACCAACCCTGGCCTGCGGGGAGATATACCTCCCTGTCCCGCGCCTTGTATTGGGTCACGGGCGCGGCCAGGATCGAAGGGCCCAGCATGAATTCGTCTGCGATGTCCCGCACCGTGGTATCCGCACCGAAGTCCATCGCCAGCCCCCGCATGAGGGTATAGTCGTCGCGCCAGACCTTCCCGGCAAGGGAATACAGGTAGGGCAGCAGGCGGTACCGCAGCTTGTCGTAATAGAGCATGCTCTTGTATGCCGGATGATCTTCCGGCGCCACGTTGTAGATCTCCCGGTAGGGGAACTGCCCATGTACGCGGAATAACGGACAGAAGGCGCCGAACTGATACCAGCGGGTCATCTGTTCCCGCCACTCTTCCAGGTCTTCTCCCTTTGCCTGCTCGAAACGATGTTCTACGGCAAACCCGCCGATGTCCATGGTCCAATAGGGAAGCCCGGACATCGAGAAGCCGATACCGGCGGCGATCTGGCTGCGCATATCCGACCAGCGGGCGGCGATATCCCCGCTCCATACCGCGGCGGCATAGCGCTGGGAACCGGCAAAGGCGCTTCGCGTCAGGATAAAGACGCGTTGATCGGGCTTTGCGGCGCGCTGTCCCTCGTAAATGCCCCGGGCATTTTCCAGGGGATAGGCATTCAGGTATTCCGCCGCAGGCCCCAGGGCGGTAGGCGTCATTTCGCTGATCCTTTTCTCCGGCGGGACGTTGGAAAGAATATCCGGCTCGCTGGCGTCCATCCACCAGGCGTCGACGCCTTTGGTGAACAGCTTATTATTAAGAAGGTCCCAAAAACCCTGGCGTGCCCCGCCATTGAAGGCATCATAAAAGGTCGAGACATAGCCCTCCCCGATCCAGTCCCGCTGGTGATCGGCGATATTCCGTTTGTATAGCCAGTGGTTTTGGTCGAACTCCTTGTACGCGAGAATACTCTCATAGAATTTGGGCCAAACCGAGATCATGAAATGGGTGTGATAATCGTCATGCAGCGCCCGGATCATGCTGTCGGGCGTTGGAAAACGGGCCGGGTCGAAATCCTGGCTGCCCCAGGCGTCCCGCGGCCAATAGCTCCAGTCCAGCACGATGTTATCCAGTGGTATCTTTCGATCCCGGAATGTTTTGACGGTGCTCAGTATTTCCGATTCGGTTTTATAACGCTCGCGGCTTTGCCAGAATCCGAGGGCCCAGCGGGGCGGTATGGTTGATTTGCCGGTAAGGCGCCGGTAGCCGGCGATCACCCCGTCCGGGTTGTTCCCATAGATGAAATAATAATCCATTTGCCGGCCGGCTGTCGACGCGAAACTGAAATCATTTTCACAGCCGGCGGATGGCGGACCCATCCATTTGAGCGTGAGATAGGATTCGCCGCCGTCCGGCGCCCATTCTATTTTTATCCTGACCTGCCGGTCTTTTTCCATGGGTAGGGTCAGCACCGCCGAGCCGGGATTCCAAGGTTGGCGCCAGCGGTCGAGGCGTAGCCGGCCGTCGATATAGACCTTGAGATATCCGGCATAGGTGAAGCGGAACAGGTGGTCGCCTGATGTGCCGGTGGCGATGGCGCCGTCCCAGGTCACCGAACCCGTGGCGGGAGTGAAAGCCGCTGGAAGCAGTTTTTTAGAATCTCCGAGCCAGGTATAGTCGATGTCGGAGGAGGCCAATTGAAGACCGGTGTCGGCTGGTTGCTCCCGGCGGTTGTGATAGGTGGCCGTGAGCCAGCCTTGTTCACCGCGGGCCGAATAAAGCCGAAGGGCGCTTAACGAACGGTAGGGCCGGATGTCGCCCACTGTCGTAACGGAATAGTTGTCCCAGAGAATGCCGTAATTTTTACTGGAGAGCAAAAAGGGAACCGCCACTTCCGTGTTGTTCTGGAAGAGCAATACCTGGCGTCCTTTGCAGTTGACCCATCCGTCCTGATGTTGCCCGAGCCCGTAAAGCGCCTCGTCCGGCAGGGTCTCGAATGTCTGCCGGAATTGCCATTGCGGCGATCCGTCGCTGACGGTGGCATCGAATGCGCGCCCCCCGAAGGCCTTTTCCGCCAATATTGGCCGACCGGACGAATCGGCGAAGCGAACGGCGCCGGTAGAGAGCACGACGCACGCAATCAGCCGGCTTGTCGTAAGGGTGATTACGCTATCGTTGGGTTGCGTCAATTGCCAATGGAGGGAGGATTCGGTGGTATAGGTTGTGATGAGGCTTTCCGTTTCGCGGACCGGGTCGCCCGCCGGAGTGCACAGGACCCGGATGATATTGTCCGCCACCACATAGAGCCGGACGGCAGCCGTATGCCCGGAAAACCGGCTATCGGGATAGACAATGACGCCATCGAGGGTGCGGCGAAAAATGCCATTGGCGCGTATAGCATTGGTCGTTAATAAGAGAACCAGTATTGAACAAAGCAATTTCTGAATGGGCATGGCAATCGCTTGCATAAGAATGCAAAATTAGACTGCTTTCGCCAACATCCGGGTACTGCAACTTGCAAATCAAGGGATAGAATTGTTTACGGCAGGGGTACGATTCTGTTATTTCCAGGGGTAAAAATGTTCGCCCGCGGTTCGCCCGCGGTTAATCACTTCTTTTTTCGCTTCTCCGCCTGGTAGACGCTGGGCAGCATTCCATAGACCTCCTTAAAATACCGGGCGAAGTATTTGGGGTTGTTAAAGCCTACCATATACGACACCTCCGCCACATTGTGACGGGTCTTTTCCAACAGCTGGGCCGCTCGTTTCATCCGAAAACTACGGATAAAGCCGATGGGTGTCTTGCCGGTAGCCGCCAGGATCCTTTTGTACATCGTCGTCCGGCTAAGGCCCAATTCCCGGGACCAATCCTCCACCGAAAAATCGGCATTGGCGATGTTCTTCTCCAGCACGTCCACGGCCTCCCGGATGAAGTCTTCCGCCGTCTTTTCCAGCTCTTCCTTGATGTCGCCGGGCTCCACCGTGACTCTTCTTCTCGCGGTCTCTTCTACAGAGCCCTTGAATTCCAATAAATTCCGGATACGTGAGATCAGGATCTCCACATTAAAGGGCTTCGCAACGTAGTCGTTTACCCCCATCCCCAGGGCCTCTAGCTGGTCCTGTTCGCCGGCGAGGGCCGTCAGCAGGATCACCGGGATATGGCGCACCCGTTCGTCGCTCTTTATTTTTTTGCTAAGCTCCAACCCATCCATGAGTGGCATATTCACATCGCTCACCACCAGGTCGGGCTGGGCGGAAAGCGTCTTCTGCCACCCTTCCCTGCCATTGGCGGCTTCCAGGATCGTGAACAGGGGTGATAAGTTGTCTTTTAGGTAAAACCGGAAGTCGTCGTCGTCTTCCACCAGCAGCACCTTGAATTGTCTCGTCCCGTTCTCAGCTGGGTTTTCCTGCATGGCGGCAACGACTCCGTCCACTTCGCCATTGGGCAAAGCCGTCCCGGCACCCGATGATCCTGATCCCGCCGCCCCCCGAAGCACCGTCACCGGCAAAAGTATCGTAAAGCAGCTTCCTTTATCCGGTTCACTCCTGACCTCGATGGTTCCCCCATGCATTTCTACGAACTCCCTGGTGATAGCCAGTCCGATGCCCGTCCCCTGGCTCCGGATATGTCCAGGCGCTTCGCCCTGAAAAAAGGATTCGAATATCTTGTCATGCAGCTCGGCCGGTATCCCTATACCGGTATCCTTTATCTTGAGTTCAAGCAGGACGCTCTGCTCGTCCTTTTCCGCTACCGCCAGCTCCACGCCAATCGAGCCGCCGGACCCCGTGAACTTGAAGGCATTGGACAAAAGATTGAACAGGATACGCTCCACCTTATCGTGGTCGAATAAGGCGGAGAGGTGGTCTACGTCTCCATGATAACTAAAGGCTATACCCCGCTCTTCCGCCAGATCGGTAAAAGAATTTGAAGTAGATCTTATAAACGAGGCAATGTCTCCCCTGGTGATGTTCAGCTTCAGCTCATTGACCTCCAGTTTTCTAATATCCAGCAGCTGATTGACGAGGTGAAGTAATCGCTTTGCGTTCCGTTCGATGGTCATGGCCAGTTGTCGCCGCC
>JAMFSL010000342.1 GCA_026225275.1 Puia dinghuensis | reverse complement strand
TATCGCGGTTAGATTGGTCGGCGGTTTGGGCGGAGACTTTTTGCAAGTGGTAGAAGAATTTGAATATGCTCCCGCCTTCCAGGATTTTGAGGGCTTCAGGTGAATTGATCAGGCTTTCGGTGTTGCCTGTTACCGGCCAGAAGGGCACGCCAAAACCTTCTACAAATTCCCTGAAATTCTCCGGTGCGACGAGCGTGACTTCATGGCCTTTTTGCATCAATGCCAATGCCAGTGCAATAAAGGGTTGAACGTCGCCTCTGGATCCTGACGTGATGATTCCGTATTTCATTTACATGGTTGAGCTGATCACGGAGCGAAGTTCGGACAAAATGAGGGGGAGGGTGATGATTTTTTGAGGGGTAGTTAAAAAGTGCCCCCGCCGAGGGCGGGGGCAGTGGACCTGGCGTGGAACTGCTTAATTCTCCTTATACGCATGCACTACTTCACACTTGAAACTAATCTGCACGATCTGTCCGGCGCCGGGAGGGCCGATTCCCCAATCTGACACATACAGTTTTCCGTCAGGCCCGAATGTCATCGCGGTAGGCAAATTCAGCCCGCTGGTGATCACCTCACGTTTGCCGTTGGCATCCAGCCGGATGATGTCACCGGTTCCCGGGGTCAGGTTCCCTGCCGCCGTATTGGTCTCGAGGACATACAGTCGTCCCAGGTCATCGAAGGCCAATCCCAGTATACAGGTGAACCCTGTAGCGAAGGTTTTGACCTTTCCGCCGGCTGTAACCGTAAAGACCGAGGAGCTGCCGGGTACCACGGGAAAGAGATCGAGATTGCCGAAATAGAACAGACCGTTATAGGTAGTCAACGCCGTTGGAACGATATGGCCTTCGACTGCAGATATATCGACCACCCGGCTGATAGCGCCTTTCGGACTGACCTTATCCAGTTCTCCATGGTTGGGTTCGATCGTATAAAAGTCTCCATTCAAAGAGATCATGCTCCACCATGTTCCATCCGGCTCGAAATCGGGCGGGTTCGGATTCTTCACGGGGTTGTTCATGATGAATTCACTCAGATTGGCGATGGTCTTCCAGGATCTGTCCGCATTGATCTTGATAACTCCATTGGGAATATCCGGCACCCCGTGCGAACAGCCGGCCCCCGCTAAGACCGCATACAGATCATTGCCAATGAATGCAACGTCCGCAACCCCCTGGATCCCGCTCCCGCCGCCGGGAGCCGTCGTGCTCGAGGGAAGATGATCCACATAGGTCGTACGCACGCCGTTCCAGTCGACCCGGGAGATGCGGCTGCCGGTATCGCTGCCCATATAGGGGCCAACAGGGGGGATCACCTGGGGAATACAGGAGCTGAAATTCTTCCCTCCAACCCCGGCTTCAGCGACATACAAAAGATTGTCGGGTCCGAACGTCAGACCGCGGGGGTCATTAAAACCGGTTGCGATCACCTTGCTGGTGGTGACGGTACTATCGGGGCCGCCACAAAGCGGAGGGCCCTCCTTAATGTTTTTGGTGCAAGCGACAAATGGCAAGACCAGCGAAAGCAGCGCCCATGGCCGCCAGGAATGTGGTGTTCTCATAATAGTTTTTTTTCCTTTAAATGTAAGCACTCCGGCAAAGGGGTATTTTTTATTTCTCCTAACGTTCGGTTTACCGGGGTTTATTCCTTTTGTTGGCGCGTATCGACTGCTTTTCGGGGACGAGTGGCATCTGTCGACGTATGGCTTTTTTGCAAAAAACCGCTGTGAAGGAAAGGAATTGCTGTTTACCTTTAAGCAAAGCCGCGCATACTATGCGATCGTTTATCTTCTCTAAACATATCGTGCCAAGGCTGGCGCGGCACCTGGCATTCTGGGTATTGTATTTTGCGGGTGTCCTGCTGAGAAATCTGCCCGATATCGAAGGCTGGGGGCAGGTCAACCGCGACACGTTCAAAAATGTCTTGTCGGGTGCTTTGTCGGATGTCTTGCATTTTCTGCCGATTTATTTGCTGGCGGTTTATTCTGTCCTCTATCTTGTTCTTCCCATCTATCTCAGAAAAAGAAAAATCTCGTTGCTTGTCTGCTATCCGTTAGTTGTTTTGGCCATTGCGATTACTGCTGGCTATTATATTACCAAGGCTAATTTTCTGAGTCCAGGTTATGGTTTGGATGAACTGGAGATCCTCTCCCGATCATTAAACGGGTCCATGGCCAACCTGATCACCATTACCGGGGCGGCGGTCATCATCAAAATCATGAAAGACTATTGGCTCCGCCAACGGGAAAACGAGCTGCTCGCCATTGAAAATATCCGGAACAAGCTGCGTCTGTTGAAAATGCAGATGCACCCGCGGATACTCTTTGTCTCGTTGCAAAGGATCTATCGCGAAATAAACAGCGAGACCCGGGGGGCGCCGGAAATGATCCTGAAACTATCCGACTTGTTGAACTACCTGTTGTATGAATCGGATTCGGAACAGGTCCCATTGAGCACGGAGGCCAAAATGATCAAAAATTACCTGGCTTTAAAAAAACTGGAATACAAACAACGGATCGATATTCAACTGGAGATCGTCGGCCAGCTGCACTTACACCGGATCATGCCGGGATTAATCCTCCCCTTGCTGGAGATCGGCATCGAGCGTAGCGGTGACCTGGAGCATCAGAGGGTAGTAACCGTCCAATTGCGGGCCCTCGGGCCTAAAATCTATTTTAGTCTGACCAGTAATACGCTTGGGGCGGCAGTTGCCCAGGATCCGATCGTACATGCGACTTTGCGAACATTAAGAGAGCGGCTTCGGGGCGTCAATTTTCAAAAATTCAAATTAAATCTGCGATCCGGTCCGGATAGTTTGACTATCGTCATGCAGCTGGAAGGGAATAAAAAAAAGGCTGGGGATCAGGCATTTCAAACGGTAAAAATCTGATCGATGGATTTCCAGGCGTTCATATTTTCCAGGGGAAGAAAAGCATCGATAAAAAGACATCTGGCGCTTTGGATCGGCGGCTATACGCTTGGCCTGCTCATTTATCCGCCTCATGACAGTGCGGTCGGCGGAATTGAAGTGGTAGGCATTGCCAGATTTTACCAGATGGTCTCGATCAGGATCTTTTTTCATTTCCTGGGCCAAATGATCTTTTGCTATCCTTTGCTGTATTTGCTGGTCCCCGAATTCTTCAGGAAAAAGAAATATGTCCAGTTTATCGTTCTATTGTTGATTTTGCTGGCTTTGGCCTCCGCCATGAGATTTGTGCTTTTTTCCTTTGCGTATAATCCGATTATGCGGGGACTGAAACTTTACGTAAATTCCACCAGCGGAATCATCCTTAGAAGCATCACTTACAATTTCGACGGACCGGCTTTTTTCGGTTTCATGTTTATTTCGTTGAAGCTCTTCAAGGACTGGGAGCAGAAACAAAAAGATAATCTCGACCTCAGAAAGGAAAATGCCAATGCTGAACTATTATTGCTAAAGGCGCAGATCCACCCCCATTTTTTATTCAACACGCTGAACAACATTTATTCTTTTACCCTGGACAATTCACCACAGGCTAAAAACATGGTTAAAATGCTGGAGGATATGCTGCACTATATGATAGAGGAATGTGAACAGCCATTGGTTTCCCTGAGCAAGGAGATAGCCGCCTTAAAGTATTATTTTGAACTGGAACGATTCCGGTATGGGAACAGCATCGATATGCAGCTTGAAATTGCCGGCGACTATAACGGAAAGGTCATTTCGCCTTTGCTGATGATCCCTTTTGTCGAGAACAGCTTCAAGCATGGCACTAGTAAGATATTGAGGGAGCCGTGGATAAAATTGTTCATCCAGGTTGATGACGATATGGTGCATTTTTCCCTGACTAATAGCAAACCGGCGGAGGAGGAGGTGCACCATAAGGGTGGAATCGGGCTGTTCAATGTAAAGAAACGACTGGATCTCTTATACCCGGCTGAACACTTGCTGGTCATTGAATCGACGAAAAATACGTTCACGGTAAACATGCAAATCCCCATCACCAGCCAATGACCTGTAAAAAGATAAACTGTCTGGCCGTTGACGACGAACCCCCGGCGCTGCTCCTGATGGAGAAATATATCAATGCCGTCCCCATCCTGCATTTTGCCGGCAAATGCAGCAATGCGGTAGATGCGCTGACGATCCTGCAGCAGCGGCCTATTGACCTGATCTTTCTAGATATTCAAATGCCCTATATCCTTGGCACGGACTTTATCCGAACGCTCGCCAATCCGCCCAAGGTCGTTTTTACGACGGCCTTCAGAAAATTCGCGGTTGAGGGCTTCGAACTCGATGCAGTGGATTACCTGCTAAAGCCCATTCCTTTCGAACGGTTTCTGAAAGCGGTAAATAAGGCGATGAAATTGAATTTGCCCGTCGTGCAGACATTCCCGCAGGATATAATGCCAAAGAGCGAACCGGAGCCTTCCTTTTTGTTTCTCCGGGCCGATCGCAAGAACATTAAGATCCACCTGAACGAGATACTGTTCGTAGAAAGTCTCAAGGATTATGTGAAGGTAGTGACCAGAGACCGCACCATTGTTTCGAAACAATCCATTTCCACGATCGAGGAAAATCTTCCCGAAGAGGCTTTTTTGCGCATCCACCGGTCCTTCATCGTATCCCTCAGCAAGATCGATTCTTTTACGGCAGGGCTTATTCAGATCGGGAAATACGAGTTGCCTGTGAGCCGAAGCTACCGACATGAAGTGGAAAAGGTATTAAGGACTTAGCGCATCAACTCCGCCCAAACCTTATATCCCGCCGCATTTGGATGCAGTCCGTCGGGCTTTGCGTACCGCCGGTCCAGGTCACCGTCTGCAGTGACGACTTTTCGATAGAGGTCGATAAAGCCAAATCCTTTTTCGGCCGCATGAAAATGCAACTCGTAATCCAGCTGTTGCACTACGCCATTTTTACCGTATAACTCGGGGTATTCTTTTCGGGCATCATTGTTTGTCGGTAAAATGCTCATTACATACACTGAAGTATTTGGCGATCCCTTTTTGATACGATTAACAATAGTATAAATATTCTTTTCGATCACCGAAACCGGTATATCCTGGCCAATATCGTTTATCCCGATCTCCAGGAACAGCTTACGTGGTCGGCGTGTTATCACCTCTTCCAGCCTGTCAAGCACGCCGAAGCTGTTGTCCGCAGCAATACCCCGGTTCAATGCTGATGAATCACCGGTCAGCTTTTTCCAGTCACCGAACTCGGTGATGCTGTTGCCCAGAAATACCACGCCCTCTGTTGTCAGCGGCTCAGCTGCGAAGACCTTTAACCGAGCGGTGTAATGGTCGCGTAAATACCGGATGGTATCATAACGCGGTTGTCGCACTGTGACATGCAGTACATTCATCTTCCAACCTGTTGCCGTCCGCCGAAAGGTGGCACTTTCAAGGAATTCGACGTGCGCGGAATGATTGGTTTTGTGGAAGACAAAATCGGCATTGTCGGTATACACACAATCGCCCGAATGTTCATCCACATAGGTATGCATGTTGGCAAACGTATATTTCACATTAAAAGGCAGATTCCGACGGATATTTTTAAAGGCACTGTCGTTATTCCAGACCAAGCCGTCCTCGTACAGGATGAAATCATCTGTTGTCACCTTTCGCATCTTTGCCGTATCGTGCTCTCCGATGGCATCAAAATAATCCGTTAAGGTCTGTAGCAGCAGGGCAGAATCATCAGGGCGGGCCGTGGAATGGCAGGCTGCTGGTAGCAGCGCCGCAGCTAAATAAAAAGCAGAACGAATGGATCGCGTGGATAAAAGGGATCGTATAGGTGAACGAAATTGCATAGTTGGCCGGTTTTAATGGAGGCAAACTATACCATTCATGGAAAAACCGATGTGCAGAATTGCTCAAAATTGTATCTTTTGGCCCTTATGTATTACACCCGTCTGCCTGATCCTAACGAGCCAGGATATGATGAACAGCGACATTTCGGCCAATTCAAACAACATAATGTCGTATTCAATGCCTGGAGCAATGGATCATACTGTGATGATCATGTCGGTTGCCTTTCGCTGAAGACGGTACTCAGCGGAGAGGAGTGGTATACCGTCGACCATAGGCAGTTGGCAGTCAGATCCGGTCAATTTTTGATACTCAATGACGATCAACGATATGGGTGCCAGGTCCGGCAAGGAGAGCCGGCCAAGATATTGTCTGTCTTTTTTAAAAAAGAATTCGCCGGCTCTGTATTCCGCGACTGTCTGACTGGCGAAGAAGCTTCGGTAGATGATCCATTTCATCCGGGAAACGATACCCTTGAATTTTTTCAAACCTTGTATCCGGTTAGTCCGTGGTTGCAGGGCCAACTGCGGAATCTGATCGTCCACCTGGACAGCATGGATAACTACAGCGGCCTTGCCGATGAACAATTGTTGTTTTTGTTACAGCTGCTTGTCCAAACCTATAAGTCCGAGGTCAGGGATGCGGGCAGGATCGACGCTGTTAAGGCAAGCACTCAAAAGGAGATCTTCAAACGCGTATGTTTTGCAAGGGACTTATTACACTCGGCTTATAAGGAAAAGCTGGACCTGGATACCATCAGTAAAGCGGTATGCCTTTCTGTTCCGCAGCTCGTCAGACAGTTCAAACACGCGTATCGGCTGACACCGCATGCCTATCTTACGCGCGTCCGGCTTCAGCATGCAGCCGATTTCCTGCGGCGAACCGAGCTGTCGGTGATGGATATCGGCTGGCAATGCGGTTTTGACAATCCCAGTGCGTTTGGCCGTGCGTTCAAAGCGGAATATGATATCCAGCCGGGGCAATACCGCAAGGGGCAGCGGGCCTTATATGAGTAATTCGGCTTCCAGGAGTATCCCTGTTCGGTCACCGGTATCTCAAACCGGTCAAAAACGTCAGATTTTCAAGAGATTACACTTTTATTCAAAAAAAAGCCTGACATTTGATCTCTGTAGTTACATAACTACAGTCTGATAGTACTAATTCTATGTAAGGCGGTCATGAAGAGGCCGCTGCAAAAAGGAAAACACAACGCCGATATATAGGTTGTTAATCGTACTAAACGTTTGCGACAGGTTGTTTTAAGGGTCAAGGCCACGCCATTTTTGGGGTGGCCTTATTTTATCTTTGTGACAGACGTTTTCTCAAGGTTTCATAAACCCACGCCCCGTGGAGGTTGCCAATGTTGGTACGGTGCCTTGAAGAAGCGTTATTTTTTTGTACCTACTATAAAGGGGGATGCTTTTTCCAAGTAAAGCTGATCTTCGAGGGTATAAAGTTTTCCTTGACCGTCATTTTCCTATTTTCGCCTGATGGATGAGCCTTTCTTTCTTCCCGTCACCTACAAAGGGGTGGAACAACAATTTGAGGCATCGCTGCAACGGCGGGGTTATGTGCATGTGCTGGAAATTAAAGTGCAGGAGATGATGGTCATCTTCGAGCGGGACGAAGAGGGCGAATGGCGCGCGCTGGTGGCACAGGACCAGGGCGGGAAGATGCCGGAAGTGGAGTTGTTGCGGGTGATAGGGGAGACTATTGAGCGATTGCTGTAAGAGGGGCATGAGAAAGAGGGCCGACATGAGGAGAATGAAGGCCATGGGGATGACATCAGGCGTGAGGGCTAGGTTGCCGATTGACCGGTCAATTGCCAATCCGGCCGGATGTAATGACAGGTATAGCCATAAGGATGTTTTTGTAAATAGTTCTGGTGTTCTTCTTCGGCATCCCAGAATGCAGAGGCGGGGACGACCTGCGTCACAATGGGTCCCGGCCATACTTTCGAGGCTGTCATTTCGGCTATCAGCTTTTCGGCGGTTTCCTTCTGCTGATCACTGAGGTAAAAAATGGCTGAGCGGTAGGAAGTCCCGACATCATTGCCCTGGCGGTTGCGGGTGGTCGGATCATGGATTTGGAAGAAGAACTCCAGCAATTGCCGATAGGGCAGGACCGAGGGGTCGAAGGTGATCTGGATTGCTTCGGCATGTGTCCCGTGGTTCCTGTAAGTAGCATTAGGTACATCGCCGCCGGAATAACCGACAACGGTAGACTTTACGCCAGGGAGGGCGCGGATCAGCTCCTCTACCCCCCAGAAACAACCTCCCGCGAGAATGGCTTTTTCCGTATTCATCAATTTTTTGTTTTGAATTTACATTAATTTAATCAATCCCTACTTACCAGAACAGTTCCAGCCATACTTTTGTTCTGGGTATAAAATAACAGCTATGGAAATAGGAATAGACAGCTTTGCATCGGCCATGTATGGCACCAACGAAAAGAACGCTATGAACCCGGTTGACGCCATGGAGCAGCTTCTCGAACGGATGGAGCTGGCAGATCAGGCGGGATTGGATGTTTTCGGGATCGGGGAGCACCATAAAAAGGGATTCCTGGATTCAGCTACGGTGGTCATTCTTGCCGCGGCTGCCGCCAGGACCAAGCGGATGCGTCTCGCCAGTGCAGTGATGGTGCTTAGCGCTGCAGACCCGGTGCGGGTCTATCAGAGCTTCGCCACGCTGGACCTGATTTCCAAGGGCAGGGCGGAGCTGGTGGTGGGACGGGGCTCGTC
Source organism: Puia dinghuensis (assembly GCA_026225275.1). GTDB lineage: Bacteria > Bacteroidota > Bacteroidia > Chitinophagales > Chitinophagaceae > Puia > Puia dinghuensis_B. The sequence goes on along the minus strand of JAMFSL010000342.1, from coordinate 2,757 downwards.
AATAGAGGCTTATCCGCTGTTTGGTTTCGACCTCAAAGACTATGATCGGTTGTTCCAGGAGAAGCTGGACTTGCTGTTAAAGATCCGTGACAACGAATTCATCACCTGGAGGGGACAATTTCGGCCGCCGCTGAACAACCTGCCGGTATATCCGCGGGCGCTTCAGGAGAAGCTGCCGATCTGGCTGGGGGTAGGTGGTACGCCGGAGTCCTTTGCCCGGGCCGGAAGCCTGGGCCTGCCCCTGATGGTGGCCATTATCGGCGGGGAAACGCACCGGTTCAAACCGCTGATAGATATCTACCGGGAAGCGGGCCGTCATGCCGGATATAAACCGGATCAGCTGAAGGTCGGCCTGCATTCACCGGGCTATGTGAGCGAGTCCAATGAACAGGCTATTGCGGAATACTATCCGGGTTACGCCGAACTATGGACGAAGCTGGGTAAAGAGCGGGGCTGGCCGCCGGTGACCAGAGGATCATTTGACATCCTGATCGCACCTAAGGGCGTCCTGATGGTCGGCGGACCCGAGGCTGTTGCGGAAAAGATATTGAGGCATAGCGAGGCATTGGGCGGGATATCGCGGGTGACATTCCAGATGGATAATGCGGGGCTGACGCATCAGCAATTGATGCGGTCTATCGAGTTGATCGGGACGAAGGTGAGGCCCTTGATCCAATGATCTGACATTAATAAACTATAAGCAATATGGAAAACGCAAAATCAGCTGTCATTACGAAAGGGCCACAAGACGGTGAAAATCTGTCTGTGGTTGGAGATACTTATCGCATCCTTATCACCGGTCAAGAAACGGACGGGGCATTTGCCACCATCGATATGCTGATCCCGCCCGGCGGCGGCCCGGGTCCTCATTCGCATGCCCATTTCCAGGAGTCTTTTTACGTGATCGACGGCGAGATCGAGGTGAAATCCGAAGGGTCGGGGACCTATACCGCCAAAAAAGGTTCCTTTGTCAGTATCCCGAAAGGCGGCATCGTACATTGCTTTAAGAACAAGACCGATCAGATAGCGCATCTTCTTTGCGTGGTTGTTCCGGCCGGGCTGGAAGGCTTCTTCGAGGAAATAGGCAAGCCGGTGGCCATTGGGTCTTTTCTTGCGCCGCCACCGATGGATGAGGAAGCCATGAAAAAAATCCTGCCGATAGTAGAGAAGTATGGGCAGAAGCTTTTTCCGCCGGATTACCTGGGGTAAAATTTTGTATCCTGTGTCTTAGTGTCCTGTTGCTATCGATAGTAATTCCCGGTCAAAATCATCCTTGACCTGGCACTCGTTGTCGAAGATCATGGTCGCGCCGTTGGCGGGGGTATAGGCGGGCCAGGCAGGTAGATATTGATGGCCAGGGTTGCCTGTCCGGGCAAATCGTATCCAGGCTTCACTCAACTTGTCTGCCAGCTTGTATGCCGCAGGGCCGCCGCCGGTCATCTCCTCACATCTTGACACGTTGTTAAAGACAAAGGGGAGATCCATACAATGAAAGGCTTTATAGATGCCATCCGATACCGGGGATTGCCAGGCAAAAAGATAGACGTATACGGGTGCGTCTCCATTGGATGATCGTTGATTAGCCTGTCGGATGACCATAGGCCTGAACTGCCAATCGATGTCGACATAGTCAGACGGGTCTACCGTTTGCGGGTAAGCCTTTTTGACTGCGGACAGATAGGTCTCTGTTTTGTTGCCTAATGTCCGATAGAGTCTGGCTTTGGCGCTGTCCATTGAAATTTTGCCCGAGCCAAGCATATAGGGTACGAACTCATTCTTGCAGGAGCCGACCAGTAGCGGGATATTTTTTGAAAGTTCCATGGCCTGCGGTTCGTCCGGCTGGTAGGGAAGAAAATCGCCATCATGAACGGGTTCCCATTCCAGGCCAAAGCCGGTAGTGCTAGCCGGTAGCGATTTCCTAACCTGTTGCAGTGCTGCCTCGCCGGCTTCATCGAGGCGGTCATACGGCATTGTCTGTAAAGAGTCGACCTGGTCAGGTGAGAGTTCGAGTGACTTTAACAGTTCGGCTGCCACTTGTCCTGACTCAGCGGGCTGCGCAAAAGCGGTCAGATAGCTTCCGCTTTGTACAATAACCTTATTGAAAAGGCCTTTAGCGGATGGCGCGTTCATGAGGCACACTGCTTTCGCTCCACCGCCCGACTGCCCGAAAATAGTAACGTTGTCCGGGTCGCCGCCGAAATTAGCAATGTTGTCCCGGATCCAGGTAAGAGCGGCCACGATATCCATCATGCCCACATTGGCTGAATACTTGTATTTCACGCCATAAGCAGAAAGATCCAGAAAGCCCAGCACATTCAAACGATGGTTGATACTGACGACTACAACATTGCCTTTTCTGGTGAGATTTTCGCCGTCATAAGATGGAAATTCCATGGATGATCCGGATGCAAATCCACCGCCGTGCAGCCACACCATGACCGGTTGTTTATGAGTGGTGTTTATTTTCTTGCTCCAAATGTTCAGGTTCAGGCAGTTCTCACTAATATAATAGCCGCGGGAGCGGTTAAGCGGAAACTCGAATTCATCTTTAAAAGGGACTTGCTGATTGGCCGGGCTGGTAGGTCCATAGGTCATGGAACTGCGGATACCATCCCAATGAGGTGGCTTTTCCGGTGGCATAAAGCGCTTGTTAGTCGCGTAAGGGATCCCTTTGAAGGTGTAGATGCCCTCGTGAATATAACCGCGAACTTTTCCATAAGTGGTGGGGACGACAGCGGTGTTTTTTGCAGCGATAAG
>JAMFSL010000341.1 GCA_026225275.1 Puia dinghuensis | reverse complement strand
TCCGGTTTTTTTGTAGTAGGGATCAATTATAAGAAGACAGATGCTGCCATCAGAGGTCTGTTCGCTGTTGGCAATGAGCAGTACGAAAAGATCCTCACTCTCGCACCTTCCTTCCATATTACTGAATTATTTGTTTTATCTACCTGCAACCGGACGGAGATCTATGGATTTGCAGAAAGCGCTGTTCAGCTGGCCGGTTTACTTTGTACGCAGACGAATGGCGACAAAGATGCATTCCTCGAGTTGGCGTATGTGAAGAATGGGTTACTGGCAGTCGAACATCTTTTCGAGGTGGCTGCGGGCCTTGATTCTCAAATCCTCGGTGATTATGAAATTGTGGGACAGATCAAACAGGCTGTAAAGCTGGCCCGTGAACGCCAGTTTATCGGCGCCCTGACGGAACGGCTGGTGAATTGCGTGTTGCAATCCTCCAAGTCTATCAAGAACCAGACAGCGCTTAGCGGCGGGACGGTATCGGTATCCTTTGCTGCTATTCAATATATCCGGGAGAAGATGCCTGACCTGACGGGTAAGAATATCCTGTTGATCGGCACCGGAAAGATCGGTCGGAATACCTGCCATAACATGGTGGATTATCTGGGGACCCGGAATATCACGCTGATCAACCGCACAGAAGAAAGAGCAGCTGCCCTGGCTGCAGAGGCGGGTGTAGGATGTGCGCCCATGGAAGAAATAGCCAGCCGGGTCGGCGCCGCCGATATCATCCTCGTGGCGACGAATGCTGAGCAGCCTACCTTGTTACGTTCCTACCTGGAGGGCAAGGGCGATAAACTGATCATCGACCTGTCGATTCCCTTCAATGTGGAAAAATCGGCAGCAGAATTGCCAGGCATTACTCTGGCGGGCGTAGACGATCTGTCGAAGATCAAGGACGAGACCTTGCAGAAGAGAGAAGCTGAGGTGCCGAAAGCAAAAGAAATTATTGCGGAACATATCGCCGAGTTACTGGAATGGCATAAGATGCGTAAGCATGTACCCGTATTAAAGGCGGTCAAGACGAAGTTAAAAGAACTGCATACCAGCCCTCTGTACATCCGGCTAAAGGGAGAACCCATTCACACTGCCACAGATACCGATGAACAAATTCAACGGGTCATCAATGGGATGGCGACCAAAATGCGCCAGCATAACAAGGGTGGCTGCCACTATATCGAGGCGATCAATGAATATATTGCCGGCGGCAATTAATTAATCTTCATGCAAACACCAATCCGGATAGGCACAAGGGAAAGTGAGCTGGCCGTCTGGCAGGCTGTCCAGGTACAACAACTCCTCGAAAAAGAAGGTATTTCCTCAGTACTGGTGCACATCAAAAGCGAAGGCGATATCGACCTGAAGACGCCTTTATATGAAATGAATGTGCAGGGGATTTTTACGCGCAGCCTCGACATCGCGTTGTTGAACCATACCATCGATATTGCCGTTCACTCGATGAAGGATGTGCCGACCCGGCTGCCGGAAGGGGTTCGGCAGGCGGCTGTCCTACGGCGGGGGCCGGTACACGACCTGTTGGTATACAAACACGATCTCGAATTCCTTCACCGGGATAAGCCGGCGAAGATCGCCACCAGCAGTATTCGTCGCCAGGCGCAATGGCTGCACAAATATCCGGCGCATCAATTGTATAATCTCCGTGGCAATGTCAATACCCGGCTGAGAAAACTGGCAGAAGAGGACTGGGATGCTGCTATTTTTGCACAGGCAGGACTGGAACGGATCAATCTGCGGCCCAAAAACAGCATCGTGCTGGATTGGATGTTGCCGGCCCCGGCCCAGGGAGCGATCCTGGTGGCCTGCCGGGAGGAAGACGATCAGAGCTATGCTGTCTGTCAGCCTTTGAATGACGCAGATACTGCACTGTGCACAAAGATCGAAAGAGATTTTTTGCGAACCTTGCTTGGCGGATGCTCTACTCCGATCAGCGCCCTGGCGGAGATCGAAGACGGGGACGTCTACTTTAGCGGTCAGTTGTTGTCGCTGGACGGCCGGCAAAGTGTAAGCATAGAAAAGATATTACCTGAAGATATTGCTACCCATATCGGGAAGGACTCCGCGGAGGAATTGCTGGAGAGAGGCGGACAAGCCATAGCCGATAGTATCCGGGCAGCGGAGGCTAAGAAATAACTCATGGCAACTCCGCCGATATATTTGCTGTCTACGGCCGCACTACCCCAGGAGTTGGTTGAAGAAGCCGCTCAAAAAGGTATTGTGCTGGAGACCGGGGCATTTATTCGAACTGAGCCGGTGGCGGATGAAGCGCTGGGCACCAGGATAAGGGAATTAGGCCGGCAGCCGTTAGTGGCGGTCTTCACCAGCACGAACGCATTGGAGGCGATCGGAGATGGTGGCGCCGTCGCCGAGGGCTTTGGCGCCCGAGGGGGACGTGACTGGAGGATTTTTTGTACGAGCGGGGCCACGCGGCAGCTGGTGGCGGAGCGTTTTGGGGCGGATGCCATTGCGGGAACAGCTGAATCGGCGGCAGGGTTGGCAGCGCAGATCATCCGGGTGGTATCGGGTGATGCAGCGGTCTACTTTTTTTGCGGCGACCAGCGACGTGATGAACTGCCGGATCTGCTGAAAGAGGCGGGTCTGACAGTACATGAGGTGATGGTATACCGGACGCTGCTCACTCCGCAAAAGATTGACCGGGACCATGCCGGGATAGCCTTTTTCAGTCCCAGCGCGGTGGAGAGCTATTTTTCTCTCAATACGGCGGCAGAGGGTGTTGTGCTGTATGCCATCGGTCGGACCACTGCGGCGGCGATACAAGCCAGATCTTCCCGTTCGGTGATCATCAGCGACAGGCCAGGGAAAGACGCATTGATCCGTATCATGATCGATCATTTTCAAACGAACAATAAAAAATGACAAAGCTCAGGAACGATCTGTTATTAAGAACCTTACGAGGAGAAAGCACGGAGCGTACTCCGGTCTGGATGATGCGGCAGGCAGGCCGTTACCTGCCGGACTACATTAAGCTCAGGAAGCAGTATTCTTTCTTCGAGCGCTGCCAGACGCCTGAACTGGCGGCGGAAATCACAATACAGCCGGTGGAACAGATCGGCGTGGATGCGGCCATCATTTTTTCCGATATACTGGTCGTGCCCCAGGCGATGGGGATGGAAGTTCAGCTGATAGAATCGAAGGGGCCTTTCCTGCCCGAGCCGATCAAAAAAGCCGAAGACCTGGAAAGATTGCTGATACCGGACGTAGAAGAACGGCTGGGATATGTTTTCCAGGCATTGCGCCTCACTAAAAAGCATTTGGATGGACGGGTACCGCTGATAGGATTTGCCGGGGCGCCCTGGACGCTGTTGTGTTATATGGTGCAAGGCCAGGGCAGCAAGACTTTTGACGGGGCCAAGGCTTTTTGTTATACCCAGCCGCACACGGCCCATCGATTGCTGCAGATGATCACGGATACGACAATCGCCTATTTAAAAGGACAGGTGCGGGCGGGAGCGGACGTCGTGCAGATCTTCGATAGCTGGGGAGGACTGTTGGGCCCGGCAGATTTTGAAACCTTTTCCCTGCAGTATATCCGGCAGATCGTGGCGGCATTGAAGGATGAAGTGCTGACCATCGTTTTTGCGAAGGGGGCGTGGCACTCTTTAGAGGAAATGGCCGCCACCGGAGCACATGGGCTGGGTATCGACTGGTGTATCCGCCCGCAGGTGGCGCGGCAGATGGCGGGTCCTGGAGTAGCGCTTCAGGGTAACTTCGATCCTGCCAAACTTCTATCGCCTGTCCCTGTTATCAAAAAAGAGGTGACGGCGATGCTGGACGCTTTCAGCGGCTATCCGCATATAGCCAACCTGGGTCATGGCATCCTGCCGAATGTGCCGGTCGATCATGCGAAGGCTTTTGTAGAGACGGTCAAAGAATACCGGCTGGCGCCGGCATCTGTAAAATAGATTTTTATGAGGTTCAGGACATTTTTTTTGCTTATTGCGGTGGCGATAGCGCTGGGTGTCAATGGGGAGGCGCTTTATGGCAGTACGAAGCAGCCGCGGGTTGCGGTGGACAGCATTGTCCCCCTGGGCGTCTGCCTGGAAAATTACAACTATGCCTATCCGGTAAAATATATTACGCTGGACATCCAGCGCCAGCAGTTGAAAATGGCCTATATGGACATACAACCGGCGCATCCCAACGGGCATACGGTGATGCTGCTGCATGGGAAGAATTTTTCCGGGGCCTACTGGGGCCGCACGGCAAAAGTATTGGCGGATAAGGGATACAGGGTGATCGTTCCGGATCAGATAGGTTTTGGGAAATCGGCGAAGCCTTCCATGTTGCAGTATACCTTCCAGTTAATGGCAGGCGCCACGAAAGCTATACTGGACAGCGCTGGAGTGGGCAAGGTCATTGTACTGGGGCATTCGATGGGTGGGATGGTAGGTACCCGGTTTGTCCTGATGTATCCTGACAGGGTCGAAAAATTCATCCTCGAAGACCCGATCGGGCTTGAGGACTGGAAGCTGAAGGTACCCTATCAAAGCGTCGATGACTGGTACAGGAGTGAGCTGAAACAGAATCAGGCGTCCTATAAAAAATATATGACGGATAGCTATTTTCACGGTGAGTGGCGGCCGGACTATGATGTATTACTGGAGATTCCGGCCGGCTGGACGCTTAGCCCGGACTATAGTCGGGTCGCCTGGAATTCGGCATTGACATACGATATGATATTCACCCAGCCGGTCTGTTATGAGTTCGACAAGATCAGCGTCCCCACCCTGCTGATCATCGGTCAACTGGACAGGACGGCCCTGGGAAAGAACCTTGTACCGGACAGTGTGCGGCAGACGATGGGCAATTACCCTATGCTGGGCCGGGCGACTCAGGCGAAGATCCCGAACTGCCGGCTGGTAGAGCTGCCCGGCATCGGGCATGTGCCTCACATCGAAGATTTCGATCAATTTATACGGGCAGTATCAGAATTCCTAAATGGATAAATATATGTATTTCAGGGACCGGTGGATCAGCTATATTAAAGAGCTGCAGGACACAATCTGTACGGCACTGGAAAAGGCGGATGGAAAGGCGGTATTCGCGACGGACGAATGGGAACGTGAAGGCGGCGGCGGAGGCAGGACGAGGGTGATCGTTGATGGGAATGTCATCGAAAAAGGGGGAGTGAATACATCGGTCGTGTGGGGCACGGTGAACGATGCGATGCGTACTCAGCTGAAACTGGAGGGGGCCAACTGGTTTGCCTGCGGGTTATCGCTGGTGATCCACCCGGTGAATCCTTATGTACCGACCACACACGCCAACTGGCGTTATTTTGAATTATACGATGAAACGGGAATGGTGACCGACCGCTGGTTCGGTGGTGGCTCCGACCTGACGCCCTATTATCTTTTTTCAGCCGATGCCCGTCATTTTCATAGCACCTTCCGGGATGCGATGGATCCTTTCGGCGAGGAAAGATATCCGGCCTATAAATGCTGGTGCGACGAGTATTTTGTCAATAAGCACCGGGGAGATGAGATGCGTGGCATCGGCGGGGTTTTTTACGATCATCTCCGGCCGGTAGACAACGATGACGCGGATGCCGAGCGGTTGCTGGCTTTTCAGCAGGCTAATGGAAACGCTTTTCTTCCGGCGTATCTGCCTATTGTCAGCAAAAGAAAAGACATACCGTATGGGGAGCGGGAAGTGGAATGGCAGGAGATCCGGCGGGGGCGGTATGTGGAGTTCAACCTTATCCATGACCGGGGGACGTTGTTCGGGTTGAAGACGGGTGGAAGGACGGAAAGCATTCTGATGAGCCTGCCGCCGAGGGCCCGGTGGGGGTACAATTATCAGCCGGCCGAAGGAAGTCCGGAGGCGGAGCTGCTGGAGGCCTGCCGGCATCCGAGGGATTGGGTATAATAAAATTCAACATAATGTATCTGCAACGTCGCAATCGTATTTTACGGCAGTCTCCCGCGATCCGCGCCATGGTGGCCGAGACAGTGCTGACGCCGAATGATTTTATCGTTCCGTTGTTCATCGATGAGGGGAAGGGAGTAAAAATTGAAATCTCTTCTATGCCCGGTTATTTTCGGCAGAGCATAGACGGGACTATCGCCGAGGTGAAAGAGCTATGGAGCCTGGGGATCAAGAGCGTGTTGCTATTCGTCAAGAGTAAGGATGAATTGAAAGACAATACCGGCAAAGAAGCCTGGAATCCTGATGGGTTGATGCAGCGAAGCATTAAGGCAATCAAGGAGGCTGTCCCGGAGATCATCGTGATGACGGATGTCGCGCTGGACCCCTACTCCATCTATGGGCATGACGGGATCGTGGAGAATGGCGAGATCGTGAATGATCCTACCGTCGAGGCGTTGATCAAAATGAGCTTGAGTCATGCCGCCGCGGGTGCCGACTGGGTAGCGCCCAGTGATATGATGGATGGCCGTATCGGTGCGATCCGGCAGGCATTCGAAGGAGAGGGCTATACCCGGACGGGGATCATGGCTTACAGTGCCAAGTATGCGTCGTGCTTTTACGGGCCGTTCAGGGATGCTCTCGATTCCGCTCCCGGTTTTGGCGACAAGAAAACATATCAGATGGATCCGGCCAACCGGACGGAAGCGATAAAGGAAGCGATGATGGACGTGGAGGAAGGGGCGGATATCGTCATGGTGAAGCCGGCGCTGCCCTATCTGGATATCATCCGCGAGGTAAAGAATGCCGTGCAGGTGCCGGTGAGCGCGTATAATATTAGCGGGGAATACGCTTTGGTCAAAGCGGCAGCAAAGATGGGCTGGATCAATGAAGAAAAGGCGATCATCGAGACGCTGACCTCCATCAAGAGGGCGGGCGCCGATCTGATCGCGACGTATTTTGCGAAGGATGCGGCGAAGCTGTTAAACCATTGATCGATGATAAGTATGTATACCAAGAGCAAAGAGCTGTTCGAAAGGGCGTGTCAGAGCATTCCGGGGGGTGTTAATTCGCCTGTCCGTGCGTTTCGTAGTGTTGGTGGGACGCCGTTGTTCATCAAGAGGGCGGAAGGCGCCTATTTGTATGATGTAGATGGCAACCGGTACATCGATTATATCGCTTCCTGGGGGCCGATGATCCTGGGACATGCCTGGGAACCGGTGGTGAGCGCCATCCGCGAATATGCGGGTTGGTCGACGTCCTATGGAGCGCCTACCGAGCTGGAGGTGGAAATGGCGGAGCTGATCCGTAGTATGGCGCCGAATATAGATCTGGTGCGGATGGTCAGTAGTGGAACGGAAGCCTGCATGAGCGCGATCCGGTTGGCCAGAGGGTATACCGGGCGCAATAAGATCATCAAATTCGAAGGACATTATCACGGTCATGCCGATCCCTTCCTGGTCAAGGCAGGGAGTGGAGTGGCCACTTTCAATATTCAAACCGTTCCCGGAGTGACACCCGGTGTATCACAGGATACCCTGACGGCGGCCTATAATGATCTGGAAGGGGTTCAGCAGCTTGTTACGGCACATTCCGGGCAGATTGCCTCGATCATCGTGGAGCCGGTAGCCGGCAATATGGGTTGTATCCTGCCCCAACCCGGTTTCCTGGAGGGGTTGAGAGCGATTTGCGATAAGGAGGGAATAGTGCTGATCTTCGACGAGGTCATGACAGGATTCCGGCTGGCGCCGGGAGGTGCACAGGAGCTGTTGGGTATCCGGGCGGATCTGCTGACCTATGGCAAGGTCATCGGGGGTGGGATGCCGGTGGGTGCGTTTGGCGGACGGCGGGACATCATGGAAAAGATCGCTCCCCTCGGAAATGTCTACCAGGCGGGTACGCTGAGCGGAAATCCGATTGCGATGATTGCGGGATATACCTTGCTCAAAGAGCTGAAGAATAATCCTGGCATTTACAGGCAGCTGGAAGAAAAGACGTTGTATCTGCGGAATGGGCTAGACAAGGTTCTGGCGGCCTGGGGACAGCCCTATACCATCAATCAGCTGGGTTCTATGATCAGTGTGCATTTCAGCGATCGTCCGGTGACGGACTTCAGCAGCGCATCCGGGGCCAGCAACGACAAATTTAAAGTCTTCTTTCATGCCATGCTGCGTCGGGGTGTTTATCTGCCGCCGTCGGCATTTGAAAGCTGGTTCCTGAATAATGCGCTGAGTTATGCGGATCTGGATGAGACCATCCGGATTGCCGGGGAGAGTTTGGGGGAGATTGGCTGACAGGGCGGACGGCGAGGAACGCCGAAGGATGGGGGATGCAGGGCTTAATGCAGCAACAATTCGCATGGCTTGAGGCCAGTATGCTTTTTAAAGGCTGTGGAGAAATGCGAGATGGAGGAATAGCCAAGCATGACCGAAACCTCGGTAACACTCAGTCCTTTTTCGTACAGCAGGTAGCGGGCATGTTCCATCCGCTGACTCTGATAGAAGTCGAAAATGGTCGTACCGAACATTTCCTTGAAACCTTTCTTGAGGTAGCATTCGTTGATGGCCACCTTCCGGCTGAGTTCCCTGATCGTGAGCGGTTCGCCGATATGGCTGAGGAGGATTTCCCGGGCCTGGACGATCTTTTCCCGGTCGGCTTCGTTGGCGAGGAATTTACACTGGAAGCTTTCTACCTCTTTTTCTCCGACCATGCATTCCAGGCTATAGAGCAGCAGCATCTGGCTTTGAGCATTGATAAAGATGTTCTCCAGGCTATCTGTATAGGAATGATTCAACAGGGTCTCCAGAACCAGCCGGGTCCGGCCGCACAGCGATAAGGTCTTGGAAAAAGAGGTCGCATGTTTGAAATCGAGAAGATCTTCGCTGACGGTATTGTCGGATTTACGGGGGCGAACGAACTGGGACAGGTGAACGGCCAAAAAACGGAAGCTGAGTACGTCTACCGTCTCTACTCTTTCCGTGCATCCGGAGGTAGCACTCAGCTTGCAGGCGTTACATTCTACCGGAGACGCCGGAGGCGGCTCGGCCGAAGGCCCGACATCAACGCTGTGCGGGAAATGGGGCATATTTTTAGAGCCCCCATTTCTCGCATCTTCTTTGTGGCGGCAATAGACGTTGCCGGCGATGCAGAATCTCAATTCGAGGTAATTCCTGGCAGGCTCATCCTTTTTGTAATGATAGACGAGCATGCCGAGGTCGTCCATGTTCCAACGGGGCTCTTTGCGGTAGCGCTTGATAGTATATTGCACGGAGCCGGGGATATGGCGGTCTTTCTCCTGTAAGGTAACCAGCTGATCAACCATTACGGGTTGCTTATAAGCCATAGTCAAAATATCCGGCGTCTGAAACATTCCGCAAATTTACATTGAAAAAAATGAATAAATACATTCGAATAGATCGAATTGTTAAACAGGGGGTAAAATGACATTTTAGTGACGAATTCAATGGTCAATTCAATGGCGAATTCAACGACTTTGGGGTGTCGGAGAGAAGGGGTGAAAAATACTTCACAAATGGGCCGAAATGGGGATATAAAAACCGTGGGAACCCCTTATTTTTCGTAGATTTGCACACCTTATTAATTTATTGTTAACCACACTATTCCAGTCTCAAATATGAGTGAATCAACGCAGGAAGTTCTGGCCCCGGAAGTGAACGGATATGGCGCAGATAGTATCCAGGTCCTCGAAGGCCTGGAAGCCGTTCGGAAGCGCCCGGCTATGTATATCGGTGATATCGGTTTCAAGGGTCTTCATCACCTGGTTTATGAGGTGGTGGATAACTCCATCGATGAGGCGCTGGCCGGTTACTGCAAGAACATCTTGGTGACTATTTACGAGGACAATTCCGTCGAGGTGGTGGACGACGGCCGGGGTATTCCTACCGGGATCAATACCAAGGAAAAAAAGAGCGCTCTTGAAATGGTCATGACCATCCTGCATGCGGGAGGTAAATTCGATAAAAATACTTATAAAGTATCGGGCGGTTTGCATGGGGTGGGTGTGAGCTGCGTCAATGCCTTGAGCTCTGACCTGCATGTGACGGTGTACCGGGAAGGGAAAGTTTTCGAGCAGCAGTATAAGATCGGCGTTCCTCAATATCCTGTCAGGGAGATAGGAATCAGTGACAAGACGGGTACTACGGTGAGGTTCTGGCCGGACCACAGTATTTTTATCGAGACCGTTTACAACAAAGATATCCTGGAAGGCAGGCTGCGGGAGTTATCCTTCCTGAATCGCGGTGTTTCCATCATCCTGAATGACCTGCGGGAAAAAGAAGAGGATGGCTCTACTTATACCAAAACTTTCTACAGCCAGGGCGGGATCGTCGAGTTCGTGGAAATGCTGGACAAGAATGCCGGCAGGGTGCCGCTGCTACCCAAGGTCATCTTTGTAGAGGGCAGGGATGAGGGCACCAATGTGGCGGTAGAGGTTGCTTTGACCTATAACGACAGCTATAGCGAGCATATCTATTCTTATGTCAACAACATCAATACGATAGAAGGTGGCACTCACGTGGCTGGCTTTCGCCGGGCGCTGACCCGGGTCTTCAAGTCCTATGGGGACAAGCAGGGGCTTTTCGAAAGGGCTAAGGTCGAGATCGAAGGTGATGACTTTAGAGAGGGTCTGAGCACTATTATCTCTGTCAAGGTACCTGAGCCGCAGTTTGAAGGGCAGACCAAGACCAAGTTGGGCAATAATGAAGTCAGCGGGGTAGTGGATTCTACCGTCAGCCGGGCTTTGGAGGCCTATCTGGAAGAAAATCCCAGGGAGGCGAAGAATATCATCCAGAAAGTGATCTTAGCTGCTCAGGCGAGGGCCGCGGCCAAGAAGGCAAGAGAGCTGGTACAACGAAAAAGCGTATTGAGCGGCGGCGGTTTGCCCGGCAAGCTGGCCGATTGTTCGGACCGCAATCCGGCACGTTGCGAGCTGTTCCTGGTCGAAGGAGATTCGGCCGGCGGGACTGCCAAGCAAGGCAGGGATCGCAGTTTCCAGGCCATTCTGCCGTTGCGGGGTAAGATCCTGAATGTGGAGAAGGCTATGGAACATAAGATCTATGAGAACGAGGAAATCCGTAATATGTATACGGCGCTGGGAGTGACGGTAGGCACTGCAGAAGACCCGAAAGGGTTGAACATTGCCAAACTGCGTTATCACAAGCTGATCATCATGACAGATGCGGATGTGGATGGCAGTCATATCGCTACACTTATATTGACCTTCATTTACCGGTATATGAAAGAGATGGTGGAGCAGGGGTATGTCTACCTTGCCCAGCCGCCGCTGTACCTGGTCAAGAAGGGCAAGGAGCAGTCTTATGCCTGGAATGAGGAGCAACGGCGGGGATGGGTAGAAAGGCTGTCAGGGGGTAAGGAAGATAGTGTTACCGTACAGCGTTATAAAGGGTTGGGTGAAATGAATTCCGATCAGCTCTGGGATACCACTATGAATCCCGAGACCCGGACGCTGAAACAGGTGACCATTGAGAGTGCGGCCGAAGCGGACCGGATATTCAGCATGCTGATGGGTGATGAAGTCGCCCCGCGCCGGGAATTTATCGAGTCCCACGCTAAATACGCCAAACTAGACGTATAAACAGCCAGTTAAAAAGTTTTCAGGCCAAATTGGGCCAAAATTGCTAATATTACACCACTTTGTACTAACCAGACCTGCTCTAGCAGGCATTAAATCAACGAATTATGTCAAGTGTAACACTTACAGCCTACAATGTCAAGACGAAAGAGAAAAATGTGCCTATCCTGGATGCTGTGATCACTAAGACGGCTAAAGGCGCCTATATGGCTCAGGGAAATGATGGAAAGGGTAACAAGCTGACGACCCTGCTGGGCGAAGAAAAGGCCCTTACAGCCATCAAAGAAGGCGTTGCCAAACAAGGATGGTAGGAACTGATAATCAGATCCTGTCGGAACCGAAATATTTGTGCAGGGGCGCCGGCAAAGCGATGTATCCCTCAGCCTGGTGATTCTCCAGCAGGCAAGCGACGATGCGGGGAAGCGCGAGCGAACTCCCGTTGAGGGAGTGGACCAGTTGGGATTTCCCGGAAGCATCCTTGAAGCGAATCTTCATCCGATTGGTCTGGAAGGCCTCGAAATTACTGACAGAGCTCACCTCCAGCCATTTCTCCTGAGCAGCGCTATAGACTTCGAAGTCGTAGGTCATGGCGGAAGTAAATCCCATATCGCCGCCGCATAACCGAAGAATGCGATAAGGCAGATCCAGGGACTGCAACAGTCTCTCCACGTGGAGCACCATTTCTTCGAGTACATTATAGCTGTTGGTCGGATGAACTAGCTGGACGATCTCGACCTTATCGAACTGGTGAAGGCGGTTGAGTCCGCGAACATCCTTGCCATAGCTGCCGGCTTCGCGACGAAAGCACGGCGTATACGCCGTCATGCGGACCGGAAGTTGGGTCTCTTTCAGGATCTCGTCCCGGAAGATATTCGTCACAGGTACCTCTGCCGTAGGGATAAGGTAGAGGTTGTCCTCATTCACGTAGTACATCTGACCCTCCTTGTCGGGCAGCTGTCCTGTCCCTCTGGCAGAAGCTTCGTTGACCAGGATCGGTGGCTGGTATTCCGTATACCCTGCCGCGGTATTGAAGTCGAGAAAATACTGGATAAGGGCCCTTTGGAGCTTGGCGCCTTTGTTGATGTAGACGGGAAAGCCGCTGCCGGTGATCTTATTACCGAGCTCGAAATCGATGAGGTTGTACTTTTTGGCGAGGTCCCAGTGCGGCTGCGCTCCGGCGGGAAGTGCCGACCGGCGGCCACCCATCCGGATCGTGACATTGTCTTCTGGTGTTTTGCCACGGGGGACTGCTTCATTGGGCAGGTTAGGTAGCCGGATGATAGTCGCGTTCAATGCTTCCTCGACTTCGGTTAATTGACCGGCAATAGGCGCCAGGGCGGCCTTTAGGGTGGTTACCTCGGCCTTTTTCTGTTCCGCCTCCTCTTTGTTGCCTTTTGCCATCAGTTGGCCGATCTCTTTCGAAAAGGCATTGATCCGGGACTGGGTCGTATCGGTTTCCAGCTGCAGCTTTTTGCGCTGGTCATCCAGCCGCACGATGCTATCGACCAGTTGAAGCTCAGGAAAATTCCTGACGGCCAATCTTTCCTTTACAAAATCCACATTCTGACGGATAAATGCCACCTGTAACATTTTCTGAATTTTGGGCAAAGATAAGGCATCGAAATCGATGCTTTTAAATTTGAGCATTGCGCCGGGCGCTTAGTCAATGCGGTGATCAATGTGCGTTATGTGGCCTATCTTTGTCCCATGCAACAAGCACAATTTGACCTGCAGACCCGCTGGTGGAACCTGGAAGCCAGGTTAGTAGAAAGGTTTGGCAAGAAACCCGATATGGAGACGCTTTTGTTCCTGATCGGAGTTCAGGAGCTGGGTCATATCCGCAGGAGATTTTCCAAAGAAGAAAAGCAGGACCTGATGCATATTGCCGTATGCAGCCTTTTCCGGCAAAGCGGCTATTACGAGGTGGACAGAACGGATAAAGACGGCTGGCCGCATTTCCGGCAGCTCAAGGCATTACCGGTGATGGATATGATAGAGCAGGAAAACTTTCTTAAAGATCACATTTTGCTGTATTTTGAGACAGCCGAAGCGATGAGTCCGGGATTGGGGATACAGAATGACGATAGTGATCCGGAAGAGGGGAAGGAAGGGCACGAACGGGGGCAGATGGCGGGTGACGGGGAGGAGGATCATGAAGATGATCACGGGCACGAGGGTCACGATCACGACGATCACGACGATCACGATCACGGGCATGACCACGATGACGACGACGATGACCATGACCATAACTAGCACATCAACTCTCATGATAAAATTACTAACTGCCGGACTGCTTCTGACCCTGATAGTCTCCTGCAATCCCAAGCTATCGAACGGCCTGCGACGCAAAGACCTCCACAAAGACGTGGAAATCACAACCACAATAGGGGTTATCATTATCCGTTTATCGGATTCGACGCCTTTGCACCGCGATAACTTTCTTTCCCTGGTCAAAAAGGGATATTATGACAGCCTGCTATTCCATCGCGTCATCCACAATTTCATGATCCAATCGGGAGATCCCGACAGCAAATACGGCCATCCGGGCAAGCCGATGAGCCAGGGAGGCACCGGGGGTCCGGACTATACCGTTCCGGCCGAGTTTAGGGCAACCTTGTTTAACCACCGGGGTGCGGTAGGGGCGGCGCGTAGAAATGATGATGTCAATCCGACAAGAGCCAGCAGTGGCAGCCAGTTCACTATTATGCAGGGTAAGAAGTTCACCGATGCCGGGCTGGATTCTACGGAGAAATACCGGCTGAAGGGCTATAAAATACCGCCCGATCACCGGGAGGTGTATAAAACGATAGGGGGTGCGCCGCACCTGGACCAACTGTATACCGTATTTGGGGAAGTGGTGAAGGGCATGGACGTAGTGGATTCCATAGCTGCTGTAAAGACGAGCGGGCCGCCGCTGGACCGGCCGGTTACAGACGTTAGAATACTGAAAATGAGGCTTATCCCGCGTAAAACCCGATTGGTAAATAATTAAGGCCGGTATTGTCTTATATCGGCCCCTTTTTGTAATCTTGCAACACTAAAATCAATCAATATGAACTTCCCTGATACTTTGCGCTATACGAAAGATCATGAATGGGTCAGACTGGAAAAGAATAATGAAGCCGTTATAGGCATTACGGAATTCGCTCAGAAGGAATTAGGCGACATCGTTTACGTTGAAGTAGAGACCATCGGGAAATCCCTGGCGGCAGAGACTGTATTCGGTACAGTAGAAGCAGTAAAAACAGTATCAGACCTTTACTTGCCTGTAGCAGGCACGGTTCTGGAAGTGAATCCGGAACTGGCGGCAGCTCCTGACCTGGTCAATTCTGACCCATACGGCAAAGGCTGGATGATCCGGATGACGGTAAAAGACCCGGCAGACCTGGATAAGCTGATGGATGCGGCTGCCTACGGTAACATTGTACACTGATCAATTTTTATTTACTTTAGAGCATCTATTTACATAAAGCTTGGGAACATCTATAACTTATACTGAACAGGAGCTTGTAGTGGCCCTAAAAGAAAGGAACAACCACGCTTTTGGCTTCCTTTACGATAACTATGCAGGAGCGCTCTATAGCATTATAAGACAGATCATTACCGGCAACGACGAGTTGGCCGGAGATGTTCTGCAGGAGGTCTTTATCAATATCTGGCGGAAAATTGAGTCTTATGACCAGACCAAGGGCCGGCTTTTCACCTGGATGTTGAATATAGCCAGAAATGCCTCTATAGATAC
>JAMFSL010000340.1 GCA_026225275.1 Puia dinghuensis | reverse complement strand
GCGCCTTTTCCTTTGGTGGCAACAGGGCAAGGGTGCCATATACGCTGGCGAATACCCCTCCCCTATCGATGTCTGCGACCAGGTATACATCTGCCCCGGCGTGTAGCGCCATCCGCATATTCGTGAGATCTCTCTTCCGCAGGTTGAGTTCCGAGATGCTGCCGGCCCCTTCCAGCACAATCGGATGATACTGGCGCGCGAGCCGGTCGTAAGCACCTTTCACTTCTTCCCACAACGCAGCGCGGTCATTTCCCATGAAGTATTCATACGCCGATTGATGACCCGCCGGCCGGCCGTGTAATACCAGTTGCGCGTTGCGATCGCTGGTAGGTTTCAACAGGACGGGGTTCATATCGCTGCTGCAGGGGATGCCGGCAGCCTCAGCCTGTACAGCCTGTGCCCGACCGATCTCCCGCCCATCCGGAGTAACATAACTGTTGAGGGACATGTTCTGCGCCTTGAAAGGAGCAGGATGATAGCCGTCCTGCAGAAGGATACGGCAAAAGCCGGCAGTGATGACACTCTTACCGACATCGGAGGCAGTACCGACAAACATAAGAGGACGAAGCGGCGGGTCAGGCATTTGCAGTCAGCTGATGGGTGAAGAATAGTTTTCAATATATACGTCGGTTGGCCGATAACGGTTGGTCATCCGCTGTAGCTTTTCTTGCAGGGGGGCAGTCTGTCCGGGACGGGTCAGCAACCCGATGATGGTACCGGAGTGTGCCACCATAAGACCCGCCTGCGCATCGAGGGCCAGCTCATGATACTCGTTGAACCGGGGCAACGTTACGATAGCCTGGTTGTAAACAGCGCTGTCTGTTATACAGTCGAATAGGCCGGTATAATCTTTTTCCGCTGCCCTATTCAGGAACCGGCGAAGCAATTCATCAAAGAAGGCGGGTGCGCCATTCGTGTATGGTCTTGCCAGTTCCAGCGTGCTGACCTCCTGGTCCGGCGCCGCATCGAAATACAAAAGGGTCAGCGGCGGCAGGGCAATCGATCGCTCGGTGACACCGGTATGCTGTTTGAACAGCACCACGTCGGAGGAGAGACAGGGATCGGTGGGTTCTACCTGTGCGGCGATACGATACAACTCTTCCGGCGTGAAACCGGTTTGGAGATGATTATTGACGACATACAGAACGCTAAGTACGTCGGCAGAACTGGAAGAAAGTCCTTTGCTACGCGGAATATTCGACCGAAGGCGCAGTGCTTTTCCGGCAAGTCGCTTCATACGATCGTCCCCTGGTGGCAGAAAAAGGGACAGAGCCTTCCCAACTTTTGGCGGAAGGACGTCACCGCCGGGCCCGTCTTCAAGGATAGCCTCCGAATACAGGGTACTGGAAGGCAATCCACTGACAAGGAAAGATGACCCGTCCGGAAGAATGCCCTGCATCAATTCTCCTATGCGGGAATATATTTTGACGGAATAGTTCATGTAGCTGTTGCAAACATAATAAATCGGCGTCGAAAGGGGCCGCTACGCTCTTTACAAATGTTACCTTTAGGTCATGAAATCTCAGTTGATCATTGCGGCCGCCCATAGCGGCGCCGGTAAGACCACGGTGACGCTGGGCCTGCTGCGGGCTTTGCGGCGGAAGGGTTACAGCATACAGCCGTTCAAATGCGGCCCGGATTTTATCGATCCCATCCACCATAGCACGGCAGCCGGCCGGGACAGCATTAATCTGGACCCGTATATGATGAGTGATGCGCACATCAGGCAGCTTTATGACGATTACTCGGCCAATACAGATGTATGTATAACAGAAGGAGTCATGGGCCTGTTCGATGGTTCGGTGAAGAGTGTAGGCAGCAGCGCGGATCTGGCGAAACGACTGGGATTGCCGGTGATCCTTATCCTGAATGCCAAAGCTATGGCCTATACCGTAGCGCCGATCCTGTATGGCCTGAAAAAATTCGACCCCGAATTGCATATTGCGGGGGTGATATTCAATTTCGTGGAGACAGCCAGCCATTACCGGTTATTGCAGGAAGCATGCGAAGACGTCAGAGTGCCGGCGCTGGGTTATTTGCCGGCGAATAAAAAGCTGAAGATCCCTTCCAGGCATCTGGGATTGGATACCGCTGATGCCGATATCGCTATAGAGGCAGCCGCCGATCATATCGAAAAGCATCTGGACCTCGATCAGCTGCTGGCAGCGACGCGGGCGGACAATGATCAGGCGACGAGACAATCGAAAGAAGTTCCGGCAGTGACGGAGACGGATCATCCGGCAACATATGGACGCCGGACCATCCTGGTGGCCAGAGATGCCGCTTTTCATTTTTTGTACCCCGAAAATATCCGTCGCCTCCAACAATGGGGCGACATCCACTATTTCAGTCCTTTGGAATCGCCACAGCTACCCGTAACGGCTGACCTGCTCTACCTGCCGGGAGGATACCCCGAACTGTATCTCTCGCGATTGGCAGAAAATATTACCCTGCTCGATCAATTGCGCACATATGCGGCGGCAGGCGGCCAGATCATCGCGGAATGCGGTGGTATGATGTACCTCGGTCGCAGCATCTCCGATGAAGCGGGCAATGCGTGGCCCATGGCGGGCATCCTCGACATTGCTACAGGCATGCAACGGAAAAAACTAAGCCTGGGCTACCGGACGGTCCTGTTGCCCGGCGGCAAAGCAAAAGGGCACGAATTCCATTATTCACAATTTGAAGGTCAGGGTCACGATGCCCTTATTCCCAGGGAGGCATACAATGCAGCGGGCCATCGCGTAGACGTCCCTTTCTTTTACACTCCCCGCCTCATGGCCAGTTATATGCATATGTACTGGGGCGAAGAAATGGGGTTCATGGACAACTGGCTGAACGGGACAATCTAATCCGCATGCGGCCGTGATCACGCTACGACCTCTACACCCCAAAAATAACCTTGTCCAGGTAGTCGTTCCTGAATTTCCCCTTAGGATCGTAATGCCGCAACAGTCCTTGAAAATCGGCCATTCTTTTGTACAGGGACTGCAGGCGCTGATGAGAGACGGTGAAGAGCTTACCCCAGTGAGGCTTCGCATGAAAAGGCGCCAGTTGTTCCTCTATCAGGGGCAATAGTTTGCTGACGGCCGGCCAGTCGGGCTGCCAGGTAAAATGGATCGTAGTGCTGGCCTGATGATAACAAGGGCTCATCCACAGATCATCCGCAGCAATGCAGCGGATCTCGGAGATCAGCAAGTGGGGGGACACCTTATCATGCAGCTGCTCAACCGCTTTAATGGCAGCGTAAGAATATTCCCGCGGAACGCTGTATTCCGTCTGCAGCTCATGTCCGCCGCTGGGCGTGAAACCCATCTTAAAATGCGGCAGGCGTTCATGCCAGGGACCGGGGACGCCCATTTGCGGGGTGCAGTTTTCTGCCGGCATACCCGGGATAGGATGAACATTCTTAGTGGCTGCCATCGCACCGAAGAATTCATGCTGTTGCCCGAAAGAAGCGCCGTCTCCTACCCTGCTTTTTATCCAGACCTCGTCTATATTTTTGTTGCGCCACAAGGTGAACAGGCTGACGCTGTACCCGGCGGACATGATCTCTTCGAAATGATGTTCCAACTGCTGCATGGGCAGGTTCTCATACACGTATTGCCGGATCTGGTATGTCGGCTGAACGGCAAGCGTTACCCTGGTAATAACCCCCAGACCGCCGAGGTTAACAACGGCTCCGGTGAACAGCTCACTGTTCTTCTCGCGGGAAAAACTGACAGTATCCCCCGCAGCCGTAATGAGTTCCAACGCCGTTACTGCGCTGGAAAGATTGGCGTTGTTGACTCCCGAACCATGCGTACCGGTGATACAGCCGCCTGCAACGGAAATATGCGGGAGTGAAGCCAGGTTATGCAATGCATAGCCATTGTCTTCGAGAAAAACCGCCAGTTCGCCATACCGGATGCCGGATTCCACTGTGACCGTATGCTTGTGCTTATCGAGCGCGATCACCTTATTCATGGGAAGCAGGGACACCAGGTGATGGCTGGAATCGGCTATGTTGTTGAAACAATGCCGGGTACCCAGCACCTTCATCTTGTCGTATTGCCTGATCAACGCCCTGGCCTGTTCTACCGAAGAAGCGGGCTGCAGCGAGGATGTGCTGTACGTAAGGTTACCGGCCCAGTTTTTCAGTTTATTATCCTGAGCAAGATCGATCAACGGACTCAAAGCTGTGCCTGCCATCATGACGGAAGATAGTTTGAGAAATGTTCGTTTTTTCATATAGCGCAGAGTTGGAACAGACAAGTTACGGCAATTTTAAAAAAAATCCCCTTTCTTGTCCTAATTTGGTCAG
>JAMFSL010000056.1 GCA_026225275.1 Puia dinghuensis | reverse complement strand
CTAGTGCTGGTCATTTGTACTATTTTGGGGATCCATCTGGTCGATTCGAATGTGCTGCTGCCGGTCATCGTGGGATCGAAGGTGCGGATCAACGCACTGATCACTATCCTGGCGGTCATCATCGGCGAAAATGTATGGGGGATAACCGGTACTTTCCTGGCGATTCCGGTAATAGCTATAACGAAGATCGTATTCGACAAGATAGAGCCGCTGAAACCCTGGGGCATGCTGCTTGGTGACGAACGTGATGAAAAACAGCCAAAACCTTTAAAACAGGAGATTAAAGAGCAAGGGGCGGATGTAACGAACGCTCCCGAAAGTAAGAAATAGTATATTCTATCAGTAGAATGGCTGCCAGCAATCCCGCCGTATTTTGTGACATGGAGGTATAAACGCCGGTGACTTTCAGCAGAAGTCCCCAACTACAATTATGAAGGGTCTGGAAGACGCCTTTCGAAGAAATCTCAAGGTATTTATAGATGGCGCCGATAATGAGTGTCGCAAAACACAGAATGGCCAGGGAGCGGCTCTTGCTGAGATGCAGCATGACATTACAGATCACGAACATACAAACGGCCACAAAGAAACTCATTCCCATATGCGCTGAGAAATGCAGTATCTTATCATGAGTGGACAAAGAATCAGGAAATATAAAGCCAAAATATACGATCCCGGCCAGCAATGCGGTCCTTATCATCCTCGCAACTATCTTTTTTCGTCCCACTTTTATCCTTTTTTCATATTAATAAACTAATCCCGTGCCAATTTCCCGGGTTGGGATTAATAATTGTTTTCTTCTATGGAGTCCAGGATGCTGCAATAGCTGATATACCTGTCCAGAGCGATAGAGCCCGTTTGAACAGCCTGTTTGACAACGCAGCCAGGCTCTTCGAGGTGCAAGCAGTTATTGAACTGGCATTGGCCGGCGAGGGCGCGCATTTCGGGAAAGTAGCCGGAGAGTTCTGCCTTCGAGATGTCGACAAGGCCGAATTCGCGCATGCCGGGAGTGTCGATGACACGGCCGCTGGGGGGCAAATCGAACATTTCCGCGAAGGTTGTGGTATGAGTGCCTTTACCGCTCCACCCACTGACTTCATGGGTCTTCAGCTCCATAGAGGGGAACAGGGCATTGAGGAAAGAGGACTTCCCTACCCCGGAATGACCGCTCAGGAGGCTGATTTTGCCTTGGAGCAAGCCTTTTACCTCATCCAGGCCTTCGCCGGTGTGAGTGCTCATCCGGATCAGCCGGTAGCCGACATCACCGTACATTTTTTGCCACGCGGTGAATTTTTCCTCTTCTTTTTTCCGGTATAGATCACATTTGTTGAATAGCAGGACAGCCGGTACGTGATAAGCCTCGCAAGTCGTCAGCCAGCGATCGATGAAACCCTGGGATGTCCGGGGTTCTTTCAAGGTAACGACCAACAGGGATTGATCTATATTAGCAGCAACAATATGGTGCTGCATACGATGAGAGGGCGACTGCCGGTTGATATAATTGCGCCGGTTGTGAATAGCCGTTATTGTAGCTGTATGTCCGGCTTCATTTTCCGGTTCGAAGTCCACGTCATCGCCGACTGCGAGGGGATTGGTGGAGGTGATATCGTCGATCTTGAAAAGCCCTTTGAGGCGGGCATTCCAGGTCTCGCCTTCTGCCGTTTTGACGACGTACCATGATCCGGTCGATTTGTACACTTTTCCCGTCATGGCGCTAAATTACGGGAACTTTCGGAGGACTGTCCATCTCAGCAGCAGTTCCAGCAGCAGGAAGAGAGCAGCGGCCAATGCAAAGGGATAGAATTTTTCCGTGTACCGACGGATCGTCGTGGTCTCGATCTTCGATTTCTCCAGTTGGTCGATCTCTGAATAAATATTCTTCAGTCCAGCATTGTCTTTGGCGCGATAATAACGACCTCCGGTCTCCGTGGCGATCTGGGTCAGTAATTTTTCATCGATGTTGACTTTTTCCCGTTGCATGATGACGCCGCCGGGTGTTTGTACGGGTACGGGTGCAAATCCTTCCGTCCCCATTCCTATAGTATAGACGCGCACGCCGACTTCTTTGGCGATTTCCTTTGCTGTATTGGGATCGATCAGTCCACCATTGTTCTCTCCATCGGTCAGCAATATAATCACCTTGGTTTTCGAAGGTGAATTACGAAGGCGGTCGACGGCGGTTGCGAGGCCCGAGCCGATGGCGGTACCGTCTTCCAGCAATCCGCTTTGGACGTTTGACAGTTGTGACAACAGCATATTGCGGTCCGTGGTCAGGGGGCACATGGTAAAACTCTCGCCCGAAAAAATCACCAGTCCGATGCGATCTGTAGGCCGGTTGTGAATAAATTCAGCGGCGACGTTTTTAGCCGCCTCCATCCGGTTGGGCGTGAAATCTTCGGATAGCATACTGCCGCTGATATCCAGGCAGAGCATGATATCGATACCTTCTCCATTGACCAACTGTTCGTCATTCCGGCTTTGCGGCCGTGCAAGGGCGACGACAAGGCAACAGAGAGCGAGGAGTCGGAAGATGAAGGGCACCGGCCGCAGTGTATTTCGCCAGGATCCCGTTCCACGGAAGGCTCTTACGGTCGACACCATGACCGTGGCCTGGGCACGGCCGGACCTTTTGATCTCCCACCAGATCAGCAGGGGCACCAGGGCGAGCAGGCCAAAGAAGGCCGGCTGACTGAAGTAAATATGTCGATACCAATCGTATAGCACGTTATTTCGTGGTATTAATTTATTTGATCTTTCATTATTTTTTGGGTCGGAGCTGCGGTTGTGGCCGTGGCTTTAAGGGCTGCCGCCCTTTCATCATTTGCGGCGATACTGTCCAGTTCTTCGACGGCCGAGCGGATCGTCCGGAAATGCGATTCGGCATCGGCGGGTGCGGGCTGGTATTTGGCGAACTTTACAAAATCGCTCATGCGGAGGGTATCGGACAATTCTGAAAATTGCTGTGCCGGAAGGGTCCGGCGTCGCAGCTGAGAGATCAATTCTTCACTCGTCTCGGACAAGCTCTGAATGCCCAGCCGGCGATAGAGATATAGTTTGAAGATATCACCCAGCCGGCTGTAGTAGGTCTTGATGGCGCCTGTCTCCGGCAGGTTCTGCCGCTGGAGTTCGTCCAACTGGCGGATAGCTTCTTCATAGGGAGAAAGCGCCGGCGTCTTCTGGCCCGGCATGAAAGATTTCAGCACCCGCTTTTTGCGGACCAGCCAAATGACGAGGGCCAGCGAGACAAGCGAAACAAAAGCCACGATCCATGCAAACCAGCGGGCAAAGGGATTCGGAATATCGATGATGTCCTTAATATCGTGATAATCTTTATTGGGATCGATCTTCGTATATCCTATATTGATACGTATCGAATCGGTAAAGTATTGTTTGTTGCCGGCAGTGAAAGTCAGCCGGGGGATGGCATAGGCGCCGGAGTCAAAGCTGGTGATGGTCAGGTATTGACGGTAGTAACGCTGGCCCGGCTGAACGGAGGAATCCACGGTATGCTTTTCTACCCATTCAAAATGCGGCAACGAGTCCAGTGATGGCCAGACCAGGGGGGCATTGTCGGTGACAGTAGCCTCCAGCATTAATTGAAGAGGTTCGCCGATAAGGATCTTTTGTTTATCAACCGTAGCCTTAAGGACAGGGGCGGCGGGGTCCGGAGCGGCAGAAGCGTGGCGCCGGGAATGGGTCTGGGCAGATAACAGGGCAGGCGGCAGCATGAATGCGGCGGATAGCAGCATAGCCGGTAGCATGCCTAGGGTTAGGCCCATGATATTTGACGATGATCTTATCATGTATTATCCCGGCCGGTGACGGCTGGCAAAAAAGCGCTGTAGTATTTTAACATAGTCTTCGTCCGTCCGCAGGTGCAGTAGATCGCATCCGGCCTTTTGGAAAATGCTTTTACATTGCTCCGTCTGGTTAAAGAAATATTGTTGATAGTTCGTCCTCACCAGGTAATCGTTCGTATCCACCCAATGTCTGCTGCCCGTCTCGGAATCTTCTGCCTCCATCATACCGATAGCAGGTAATTCCATATCCATTTTGTCATATACTTTGACCCCGATCATGTCGTGTTTCTTTCCGGCCACTTTAAGGGCATCGTCAAAGCCGGCCTCGGAGCGGCCATTCCGGGGGTCCTGCGACGCTGCCTGGCCATCGAGAAAATCGCTTAACAGGAATACAATGGACTTATGCCTGACTGAGCCATTCAAGAAGCGAATGGCTTCGCTGATGCTGGTACCTTTTCTCTTAGGCTCTATGGTCAGCAGCTGTCTTACTATATACAGCACGTGTTCTCTGCCTTTTTTCGGAGGGATATAGGCCTCCACTTTGTCGCTGAAAAAAATGGCGCCTACTTTATCATTGTTATTGATGGCGGAAAAGGCCAGGACGGCGCATACCTCGGTAATGATATCTTTTTTGCGGGCGTGTACCGTACCGAAAAGGGAACTGGCGCTGACATCCACCAGCATCATGACCGTCAGCTCGCGTTCCTCCTCGAAGAGCTTGCTGAAAGGGTGATTGAACCGGGCGGAGACGTTCCAGTCGATGAAACGGATATCATCACCTGCCGCATATTCCCTTACCTCCCGAAAGCTCATACCCCGGCCTTTGAAGGCGCTATGGTATTCTCCGGTAAAAAGGTGACGGGTGAGCCGCTTGCTTTTGATGTCGAGCTCCCTCACCCTCTTCAATATTTCGGCTGTCGTGAGCATAGGTGATCCGCTTGATTTCTTGATTTAAGGTATCGGAATAGCTTTCAGCACTTCATCGATCACCTGTTCGACATTTACATTCTCGGCCTCTGCTTCGTAGGTCAGTCCGATGCGGTGGCGCAGTACGTCTTTGGAAATCGAGCGTACGTCTTCAGGTATAACGTAGCCGCGCTTGCTAAGAAAGGCATTGCCTTTAGCAGCCAGGGCAAGATTAATGCTGGCTCTGGGGCTGCCGCCATAGGCAATCAGCGGTTTCAGCTTTTCCAACTTATACTTCTCAGGTGTGCGGGTAGCAAATACAATATCGAGAATGTAATGCTCTACTTTTTCATCCATATAGATCTGGCGGGCCAGGTTTCTGGCATCGATAATCTCCTGCATGGAAACGACCTGTTCGACGGAAGGAGATTGAGTGCCTTGAACATTCTGACGGATAATGAGCTGTTCTTCCTGTTTGGTAGGATAATCGACGATCACCTTCATAATAAAGCGGTCCTGCTGGGCTTCCGGCAGCGGGTAGGTACCTTCCTGTTCCAGTGGATTCTGGGTGGCCAGCACCAAAAAGGGATCTTCCAGCTTATGGCTGGTGTCGCCCAGTGTGACCTGGCGTTCCTGCATCGCTTCAAGCAATGCGCTTTGGACTTTGGCCGGGGCGCGGTTAATTTCATCCGCCAGGACAAAATTGGCAAAAATCGGCCCTTTGCGGACTACAAACTCGTGTTTCTGCTGATTATAGATCATTGTCCCGATGACGTCCGCCGGTAATAGGTCGGGCGTGAACTGGATACGGCTGAACTTAGCGTGAATAGCCTGAGCTAATGATTTAATAGCCAATGTCTTAGCCAATCCAGGGACTCCTTCGAGGAGAACATGCCCATTGCTGAGCAGGCCGATCAGTAACCGGTCGAGCATCTGGTGCTGTCCTACGATTACCCTTCCCACCTCATCGCGTAAGCGGTCGATAAAGGCGGCCTGGTATTGGATCTTGTTATTTAGCTGTCTGATATCCTCTGCTGTATAAAGCATAGTGCTGAATATATATTATCTAAGGATCGAAAATACGAATTCGCTTGGCAACTTATGGGCCAAGTTTTTCGGGGAGATTAAAAAAATTTAATTTTACATCACATAAAATAATTATTTGATCGCGGAGTTTAAACCTGGGAGGGTTCCGGCCTTCCAAACGGTAATGCGAGCAGAATGACTTCGAATTGGACCATACTTACCCTACTATCGGCCAGTCTTTATATGACAGGTTGCTCCGATAAAACCGCTACAGGTAAAGATCTGGACTTACTCACCAATACTCCCTGGAAATACGAAAAGGCGGGATTCGACTCTAATGACGATGGTATTTTCGATGCCCTTGACCCACGCATTGCCGGCAGCGAAAAAGATAATACGCTCATTTTCTGCAAGGATGGGACGGGCTATTCCGCATTAGGTCCGAATTCGCAGCTCGGGTCGAAGCCTTCCAGGACTAGTGCTGACAGTCTGCCGTTCATGTGGGCCTTCCAGAATAACGACAGCACTATTTATTTCCAGGATCAGTACTACAAAATAAAGACGCTGGATAAGCATCGCCTGGAGATCTATGCCGATGAAAGATTCGGCGGCGTCGATACGCGATATATTATCATCCTAAAGCATTAAGAGCGGCCCGGGTCGGCTCCATGACTTTCGAGGGCCGGGGACCGTTCTATGAAAGATACTTCCCTACTATCGGCACTCTTCTTCCAACGCCGAACGCTTTGCAACTGACCCGGATGATCGGGCAAAACTGATTTCGCTTGTATTCATTGTTATTGACGAGCCTGAGAACACGGCTTACCAGGGCTTCATCGATGCCCATCGCGACGATCTCTTTCGGCCCCTGTCTTCTTTCGATATATTGGTAGAGGATCTTGTCGAGGATGTCGTAATCCGGAAGGCTGTCGCTGTCTTTCTGGCCAGGCCGCAGTTCGGCCGAGGGCGCTTTTTCGAGTATATTGGCGGGAATGATCTGGCTGTTGCGGTTGATATAGCGTGCCAGGGCATATACCTGTCCTTTATAGACGTCACCCAATACACTGAGTCCTCCGGCCATATCGCCGTAAAGGGTGCCGTAACCAGTCGACAACTCGCTCTTATTCGACGTGTTGAGCAGCACATAGCCGAATTTATTGGCAAGCCCCATCAGGATATTGCCGCGGGTGCGGCTTTGCAGGTTTTCTTCGGCGAGGCCGAAGGGGAGATCTTTAAATACGGGTTGCAGCGTATGCAACAGCGATTCATATACTTCGCGGATGGGGATGATATCATAAGGGTTGCCCAGATTGCGGGATAGCTGCTCCGCATCGCTGACCGAATGGCCGCTGGAATAAGGGGAGGGCAGCAGAATAGCCCGGACATTATCCTTGCCCAAGGCTTCGCAGGCCAGCGCCAGGGTGACCGCGCTGTCGATGCCCCCGCTGCTGCCGAGGATGGCCTTTGTAAAGCCCATTTTGAAAAAATAATCCCGGATGCCCAGGATCAGCGCACGATATATCTGGGCAATATTCCGTTCGTCGGTCAGGTATTGTACAATACGGTCGGGATCGTTGAGTTTGGAAACCCGCATATCCTTGTCGAAGATCTCTGTCAGCGGGACGGGATGTTCGGCAATGGGGGCAGCCAGCGGGCCGGAGGTGTGGGACGGACTATCCGGAAGGTCTTCTTCATCCCGGTTGACGGGAATGGAAAGGCCCGGCAGCAGCTCTTCGAATAATGGCGGTATGGGATGTGGCAGCGGTACAACGGCGAAATCCTCTTCGAAATAATTCAGTTCTTTGACCAGATTTCCTTTCGCATCGTATACGAGGCTACCGCCGTCAAATACTATCTCCGTCTGTGAGCCTACTGCGGCGCAATAATACATGGGAAGATGGTATTTCAATACATTCTGCCGGACCACTTCTTTCCGGTCTTCATCGTGATCGTAATCAAAAGGAGAGGCGGAGATATTGATCATCAGGTCAGGGTGCTGTCGTATCAGCTGGTCCATGGGGCAGACGCGGTACAGCGGATTATCTCCTATATTCCAGATGTCTTCACAGATCGTGAGAGCAATCTTCTTGCCTTTGAACGGAATAACGTTCCATTCAAATCCCGGCTCGAAATAGCGGTATTCGTCAAATATATCATAGTTCGGCAGGCAGGTCTTGTGGGCTACGCCTTTGATCTCTTTTTCATAGAGCAGCCAGGCGGCATTAAAGAGATCCTTCCCTTCCCGCTGGGGATTACGGGCAGGGCTGCCGACAATTACTCCGATCGTGTCTGCTTCTTCCCTGATCCGATCGATAGCTGCATAACATTTTGTAATGAAATCTTCGAACTCCAGGAAATCACGGGGTGGGTAACCGCAAATGCAAAGCTCGGAGAAGACGACCAGGTCGGCGCCGGCCTGTTTGGCCTGGCGGATGCCTTCGAGGATCTTACGGGTATTATCCTCAAAATTCCCGACGTGATAGTTCTGTTGCGCCAGCGCTATTTTCATGGTACAAAATTACGCTAAAAAATAAGATCCGGGGGTGAGGGCACGCAATTCGCTGAGCATTCATTCGTTATCACCCAATGACTATGTTTTGTTCAACTGGCCGTTCATCTGTCCGTCCGGATATAAAAGTGATCTTCGTCGTGTTAGGCTTTGCCTTTCTGGCTGGCTGCGGTCTGCATGGCGACCACCCTGATGTATCTGGCATTTCCGTTGGAGATGTGCATATTACCCGGTTCGACACAGCGTTTTTCTCGCTGGATTCCAATCATATCGTACCGGGTTTATACCGGCTCGATCAACGGTACCCTTATTTCACCGGCGATTTTGTAGGCAATATCCTGGGGGCCGGGCCCTTATCCGACACCAGTCGCGTGGCTTTTGCCGCTGCCCGGGAGTTCTTCGTGAGCTATCTGGCCATCAGTGATTCGCTAAAGGCTAAATACCAACGGCTGGACTGGTTGGAAAAGGAATTGCAGCAGGGCTTCCGTTATATCAAATACTATTTCCCGAAATACCAGCTGCCGGAACATGTGGTGAGTTTTATCGGGCCTTTTGACGGACCGGGAGTTGCCATTACCAATGAGGCCCTGGCGATCGGGCTGCAGGCCTATGCCGGCAGTAATTTTTCCATTTATCTGACCGGCAAGGGGCAGGATACTTATCCAAGGTATATCTCCCGGCGTTTTGAGCCACAATACATCGACGCCAATTGCATGGCCGCTCTGGCTATGGATATCTTCCCCGACAGCAGCGACAGCAGGCCGCTGATCGAACAGATGATCATCAAGGGGCGGTACTGGTGGCTGGCGGGCAAATTGCTGCCGGATGCACCGGATAGTATTACAACGGGGTATTCGCAGGCTCAGTTGGACTGGTGTGCCCATAATGAGGGCGCCATCTGGGGGTTTTTTCTTCAAAATACCGATCTGTATACCATCGATGCCGACATTATCAAGAATTATATTGGCGAAGGTCCCAAGACCGAGGGTATGCCCGAGGGCTCACCCGGCAATATCGGGGCCTGGGTTGGCTGGGAGATCGTGAAAAAATATGCGCAGGATCACAGTAATCTCCGGCCTCTTGACGTGATGCGCATCCCGGTGCGGACGCTGTTCGAAGAGTCGAAGTATAAACCGAAATGATCAACTCTTAATCTTTTCTTTTAACAGCTTGCGGGTGGCCTGGATCTCGGTGATATCCTTGAAAGCGTCCTTGGGAATCATAAAGAACGAGCGGGTGTTAAAATAGACATGAAAGAAATAGATCGTCTCCTTAAACCCGCTGAAATCTTCCCAGGACCATAGCTGACTGCCTTTCTTCGTCTCCAGTAAGATGCCCCGGTCTTCCATGCTGAGGGCGAAGGTATCTTTGAAAGTGGCTGATTTCTTATAAATACTGAGGGGTAGAAGTCTGCGGATAGAGATCCAGAGAAAGAACCAAAGGACGGAGAAGATGAGGAAGGGGAAAGGCCCTATCTTTCGGAAAGCGAATAGGATGGCCGACAGGATGGCGAAAACATTGATCATAATAACGAGGATCCTGATTTCCGGGCGACCGAAGAAATGGCCGCGCAACCCGTCCAAAACCTGCTTTTTGTTGTATCCGAAGTGAATTGTCATTCCGCTGGAAGTTGCGGTAAAAATAATGAAAATGGGCCAAGCGAAAATCAAAAACCACCCGCCTTTCAGCGGGTGGATCCAAAATTAAATTGTCCTAAACCTTTATTTTTATGACAATGGAATGCTTAACGCATGTCCCTGCAATGGGAATAATGGTTGCTTGCCGCCTGTCCGGGGGTCACGCTGCGATTGCAAGAAAATAATACGGTTCCGGAAAGAATGACGAGTGCGGCGAGGAGGATACGTTTCATGTTTTTCACTTTTAGGGTTTCTAGGATTAATATAACGAAAAGGTAAGGGGATAATTGTAGAAAGAATAATTGTTTTACTAAAGCGGTGCTGAAAAGGAGACAATTCGTTGTTTCGGCCTTCCCGCAGGGAGAGAAAACCGTCCCGAAATGGGTCAATCAGTCTTTACTACGATATCCTGCTGTTCGGGATGGCGCCGGACATAAGCGGCCACGAAGGGGCAGTAAATTTTTACGGGCAGGTGATGAGTCCGGGCATAGTTAAATGCATATTCTACCAGTGCGGTCCCGATACCCCGGCCGCCAAGTGCCGGGGGCACTTCGGTATGCATCAGCACGATCCTGCCTTCATGCAGCCGATATTCCAGGGATGCCATTTGGCCATCGATCTCAGCCTGGAATTGTTGTCGTTGTTCGTTGTTTGATATGTGTAACTGCGTCATTTGCGGGCTAGACTTGTGTTAATCCAAGATATGTGTTATTTTCGTAAATATAACAGGGGATATTGCGTATGTCTATGTCTGCCAATGGTCATCCTCCCGGTTATTTCGTCGAATTAGCCCCTTAAAGCGGAAAACTTTTCGCATTTTTGCATTAACTGGACGCCGTCCAACTACCCAAGGCAATAGCGAATGAAGAAAGTTATTTACGAATCCTTGTTGGCGAAGAAAAATAAGGGTCAGCGGTCTTTCGCCGTGCTGATAGATCCGGACAATGTGAATGCGTCAAAGCTCGATGAGTTGACCGCACTTGCTGTTGGGGCAGGGGTAGACTATTTACTTGTCGGGGGTAGCCTTGTCATTTCGAATCACCTGGATGAAGTAGTACAACATATCCGGCGGAATTGCAGTATTCCGGTCATTCTTTTTCCTGGTACTCCATCGGGGGTTTCGCGGTATGCCGACGGTCTTCTTTATCTTTCCCTGATTTCCGGCCGCAATCCGGAACTGCTGATCGGTCAGCATGTCATCTCGGCTCCTGCTGTCAGAAAAAGTGGGCTGGAAATCATTTCAACCGGTTATATGGTCATCGACGGGGGTGCGCCGACGACAGTTTCTTATATCAGTAATGCGAGCCCCATTCCTGCCGATAAGAATGAGATTGCGCTTTGCACGGCTATGGCGGGAGAGATGCTGGGGATGAAGCTGATCTATATGGATGCGGGCAGCGGGGCCAGGCACCCTATCCGGGAGGAAATGATAGCCTGTGTGGCCAGTCATATCGAGATTCCGCTGGTCGTGGGCGGAGGTATCCGTGATCCTGAAAAAGCCTATCTCAACTGTAAAGCCGGGGCTAATGTCATCGTCGTCGGCAATGCTATCGAAAAAGATGCTTCCCTGATCAAAGAGATGGCCGATGCCGTACATTCCGTAGCGGTCATCTAGCGATATTGGAGCTAAACTACTGACCCTGGATAAAAATATGAACCTGTCTGCACGGTTATTGAATGCTGGGATCACGGACCAGTTGACTGCCTATGATCGCCGTCAAACCAAAGTTTTCAACAGCTGCAATTTAGCGGGGATGCTGATTGCGCTGTTAAGGCTGGCCTATCTTTCGTTCGGTTCGCCTAATCATTATCCGGGATCTGTATTGTTTGTCAATGCCCTTCCCCTGCTGATCTGCGGATCGATGCTGATTTGCATGTTCCTGCAATTCTTCCGGACGGCTATCGTTATTTCCTTTCTTTGCTTTCCGTCTGCGATTGTAGTGATGGCCTGGCTGACCGGGGACAGGGAACTGGAAATCTACCTTTTTCTCTACCTTTTCTTCATCTTCTTTTTCCTGCATCACCGATGGCACATCATATTGACGTTTTGTTGGGTCACGTCGTGTATCATCGCCGTTCACTTTTCGCTGCGCCCTTTCTTGCCCAGCCACTCGTTCAGACCTGATAGGACACTGGAGATCATCGACTATAGTTTCGGGCTGGTGTTCGTTTTCCTGGCGCTTTATTTCATTAAATACGAGGTGTGGAAGTTCGAGAAATCTATCCGGCAGAAAAAGGAGGAACTGAAGAAACTGAATGCCGTCAAAGACAAAGTTTTTTCTGTTATCTCCCATGACTTAAGATCGCCCATCGGCAGCATGATCCTGCTGCTGCGCGAAATCAGTGAATCTTCCATGACTGTTGATGAATTCAACGAGCATTTACCTGATTTACTGGCGAATATGGAGCAAACCAGTGATCTGCTGGACAATTTGCTGGCCTGGGCGCGGAGTCAGATCCGCGAGTCGGCGCTCGTTGCGAACGAAATATCCCTTCACGGGCTGACAGATCAGACCATCAGGTTCCTGGAAAGAATGGCGGATGCCAAGAATATCCGGTTGATCAACGAAGTGCCCATGGGATGTTCAGCTTATGCGGATGAAGGTTCGATAAAAATCGTTCTGAGGAACCTGGTCATGAATGCTATCAAGTTTACGGGATCGGGCGGGATCGTCAGGGTGAAAAGCGATGTAACGGGTCCTTATGTAAAAGTGATGGTAGAGGATAACGGTATCGGTATTCCCCTGAACAAGCAGCAGCTATTGTTTGGCGAGAGTTATTATACGTCACCCGGCACCAATAAGGAAGCGGGGTCCGGGCTCGGCTTGCTGATCTGCCAGGACCTCGTGCATAAGAATGGCGGTTCACTACTGTTCACAAGTGAGCCGGGCAACGGTACGGTCTTTTCTTTTTCGTTACCTCATCAGAATTGAAGATGCTGCCGCGGTCATGCCATTGCGGCTGCGATGGTTCGCAGCTACTCGGACCTCAGGCTCTTTGTCGGGTTCGCCAGCGCCGCGCGGACAATCCGGTAGCCGGTGACGGTCAGGGTCAGGAGCGGCAGAGTTGCTACCGGCAGCACGAACATCCAGACGTTTAGCGAGGTATGATAGGCATAGGTGGACAGCCAACGTTGTGCGCCCCATGCCGCCAGTGGCAGTGCTATCAGGGCAGCCCAGCCGACGAGCCATAGCTGGTCAGCAGACAGCAGCAAAAGCAGCCGGGAGAGTGTGGCACCCAGTACTTTTCGGATGCCGATCTCTTTGGTTCGTTGCAGAGTGATGAGGGAGACCAGGCCATATAGGCCCAGGCAGGAAATAAGGATGGCCAGGCCGGCGAAGCCATTAAAGAGAAATTGGGTAGTCCGGTCACTTTTGTACTGCGCGTTGAAGGATTCATCCATGAACCAATATTCGAAAGGTGACGACGGGAAGGAGTTTTTCCAGAGTTGTTTGAGGCGCGGGATTTCCGACGGGGATGTCTTCACCAGTACGGCATGCGGCGGATCTGTCTTATAGATCAGAATGGCGGGAGCGATCGAGTTGTGGAGGGATGTCCAGAAGAAGTCTTTGACCACGCCAATGATTTTGGCCTTGTTATCAATGCCAAGGGTCTGACCGAGGCCGCTGCTCCAGCCCATTGAACGGACAAAGGCCTGGTTGACGATGTAGTTGTTCGTGCGGTCGGTAGCCATGCTGTCTGAGTAGTTGCGGCCTTCGGCCAGGGAGACGTGCAGAAGGGAAAGAAATTGAGGGTCTATAAAGAATGAATTACACAATACTTGTCTTTTCTTTCCCCCCGTATTGACTTCGAAGCCATTCATGCCGACTCCATTGGTAGGCAGGCCGCTGCCTACCGACACGCCCCTGACACCCGACTCCCGGCGCAGGGCCTGATAAAAAGCCGGAGCTGCCTGAGCAGCTATGGAATCGTCGGGCATTGCGATATGCAATACCTCTCGCTGGTCGAGGCCCAGGTCCCGATGTTGCATAAACTGCATTTGACCGTAGAAGACGACGACCCCGGCGAGCATGGCCAGCGCGATGACGAATTGAGCGACGGTCAGGATCTTGCGGAGGCTGGCGCCCTTGGCAGTTCCGGTAACCGTGCCCTTCAGCACAAGAATGGGCCGGAAGCGCGAGAGGACCAGGGCGGGATAGCCGCCTGCCAGCAGCACCGTCAGTGGAAAGAGCAGGATGGGGATGAGGATGGTGGTCCAGCCTGTCCATGACAATTCGGTATCGAGCAGCCGGTCGAAAAGAGGAAGCGTCAGGTCTACCAGCCCAATGGCAACGAGCCAGGCAATGGTCACCAGTACCGCTGATTCCCCGAGGAACTGACCCAGGAGCGCGTGCGGTGTTGCTCCGATGACCTTGCGCACGCCTACTTCTTTAGCCCTTTCGGCGGCCCGGGCCGTTGCGAGATTGATGTAATTCAACAGGGCGATCAGCAGGATGATGATGGCAAGGGCCGAGAAGACGCGGTCGAATTGCCGGTCACCTTTGGGCGTATCACCCAGATGGCCCTTGCTGAAATGGACGTCGGTCAGGGCCTCGGCATGGAAATTCAACCGCCAACCTTTTCCTGCATTTTCGTCCAGGCTGGGTTGAGCAAGCGCCGTCAGCCGCGCCAGGTGCTGATTGAACAGCGACAGGTCGGGTTTTTGGCGAAACAGGACGTAGGTCATGGCAAAATCGTCCGCGAGCCAGCTTTCGTCAGAAAAGTCTTTGGACAGGAGGCCTTCGATCCTGAGATCGGTATTAGCCGGCTGGTCGGCGAAGACGGCGGTTACCCGACAAGGTTTGCGATTACACTCCAGTATCTTGCCGAGAGCGGGCTGGCTGCCGAAATATTTTTTTTCCTGGGATCGGGAAAGGACCACTGAATTCGGCGCCGACAGCGCGCCGGCTGCGGTTCCCTCGATAAAAGTAAAGCCGAAGATGGAGAAGACGGCGGGTTCCGAGAAATAGAAGTTCTTGGGGGAAGAAATCTCGGTCCCTGCCTTGACGACAAGATTGCTTTCGTCGTCCACCCTGGCGACTGCCTGCACTTCCGGAAAGGAGCGGAGCAGGTTGGTTCCAGCAGGGAAAGGAGCCAGCGCTACGTTGACATCCGACCCCGCACTATGGATAATGGTGGTCAACCGGGCCACGCGGTCTGCGTTGGGGTGATACTTGTCATAGCTGAGTTCGTGGTCGACGTACAAATAGATCAGCAGGCAGGCGGCGAGGCCGACGGACAGGCCAAAAATATTGATCAGCGAGATGGTTTTTTGCCGGAGCAGCCGGCGGGCAGTAATTTTCAGGTAGTTAGCTGGCATAACAGGTTTATTGGCTTAACGGTTTAAGATGCCGGCAACCTGGTCCTTGCTGCTTGTTATACAGGCATTTAGGGAAATCTTAACGCAAAGGGTAAAATTTGCGTAAAATTCATATTTTAATCCCCTTAGATCTGGAAAAATGTGTTTCTTTGCGTTGGAAAAAATGATTTTCAACATTTTCATCTAACACTGAAATGAAAAAAAACTCACCCATATCACGCTATCTTGTGATATTGCACGCCTTCAATAAGCGTGGGTTTTTTGCTGCGCCGCTGTGCACAGTTTTTTCCGTTCGTCCCATTCCCTTTTGGGTACGACGTTGATACATCTACACTATAGCGTTCCCGTATTGTTAAGGAGCACCATCTCATCCAGCCATTGGCTTTGTAATGGCATCAATGGAGGAATATTCATCATTAAGAGTTTAGAGTATTAGCATCATGGAAAATCAACAGTTTAAGATAATTATAGCCGACGAAACCCACCAGGATTTTGCCCGGATCATCTGTGACGAAATGGAATCTTCGGCCAAGGCCAGGGGCACGGGCATTGCCAAAAGGAGTCCGGACTATCTCCAGCAGAAGATGCGCGAAGGCAAGGCAGTGATCGCCTTTACGGAGGAAGGAGTCTGGGCGGGGTTCTGCTATATCGAGACCTGGAGCCATGGTGATTATGTCGCCAATTCGGGGCTGATCGTGTCCCCGGCCTTCCGGAAGAGCGGGCTGGCGAAAATGATCAAGAAGAAAATCTTCGAGCTCAGCCGGCACACCTTTCCTGAGGCCAAGATCTTCGGGCTGACTACGGGTCTGGCCGTCATGAAGATCAATTCTGAACTGGGCTATGAACCGGTCACCTATTCTGAGCTGACCCAGGACGATGCCTTCTGGGCGGGCTGCAAGAGCTGCGTCAATTATGAGATCCTCATGAGCAAGGACCGGAAGAACTGTATGTGTACGGCCATGCTATATGATCCCAAGGATCATTATGAGCCGGAAGAGACTACCCAGGACTTTAAGAAGCATTCCAAGCTATACGAACGGTTTATGCAAATCAAGCATTGGAAGCTCCTGGCCCCCTTCCTCCGTCATCACGACGAGGAACCCGGGAATGGCGGTCGTCATGGCGGAAACGGTGAGAATGGCGGTCAGCGCAACGGTGGCCATGGCGGCGGACG
Source organism: Puia dinghuensis (assembly GCA_026225275.1). Taxonomy (GTDB): domain Bacteria; phylum Bacteroidota; class Bacteroidia; order Chitinophagales; family Chitinophagaceae; genus Puia; species Puia dinghuensis_B. The sequence goes on along the minus strand of JAMFSL010000056.1, from coordinate 37,550 downwards.
GTCCAAATCCCTCTTTCATACTTTCTTTCACTTCTAAAATTCAGTCAACAGTCATGAGCGGTAAAGTCGTCTTAGCCTACAGCGGCGGATTGGATACTACTTATTGTGCGGTCTACCTGCAAAAGGTCAGGAATTTCGAAATCCATGCCCTGACCGTAAATACCGGTGGGTTCAGCGCCGAAGAGATCGAACAGATCGCCGCCCGGGCAAAAAGCCTTGGGGTTGCCTCCTTCGAATGCGTGGATGTCACAAAGGATTACTACGAGAACTGTATCAAATACCTCATATTCGGTAATGTGCTGAAAAATGCGACCTATCCTCTCAGCGTGAGTGCGGAAAGGATGGTGCAGGCCATTGCAGTTGCCGAGCACGTCAAAAAGACTGGTGCTACAGCCGTAGCGCATGGCAGCACCGGAGCCGGTAATGACCAGGTGCGGTTCGACATGGTTTTCCAAAGCATGCTGCCCGGAGTGGAGATCATCACCCCTATCCGTGACCTGCGGCTCAGCCGCGAGGAAGAGCTTGCCTTTCTCAAGGAAAACGGCGTAGAAATCAATGCGGCAAAAGCCAAATACAGCATCAACAAGGGTCTCTGGGGCACTTCCGTCGGTGGTAAGGAAACATTGACCTCAAAGGATTATCTGCCGGAAGATGCGTGGCCAACACCTGTTACGGAGACCGGCGTGCGGCACCTGGAACTGGAATTCGAAAAAGGGGAACTGCGGGCTATCGACGGACAAAAATTCGGCAGCCCGGTTGCCGCGATACAGCATCTGCAGGCTATTGCCCAACCCTATGGTGTAGGAAGGGACATTCACGTAGGCGATACGATAATCGGTATCAAGGGCAGGGTCGGCTTCGAAGCAGCGGCCCCGATCATCATCATCAAAGCGCACCACCTACTGGAAAAGCATACGCTGACCAAATGGCAATTATACTGGAAGGATCAGCTGAGCAGCTGGTATGGTAACTGGTTGCATGAGGGGCAGATGCTGGACCCCACCATGCGCAACATTGAAAAATTCCTGGAAGACACGCAGGCTACGGTCACCGGTAAAGTCTTTGTCACGCTGCAACCCTATCGTTATACTATTACCGGTATCGAAAGCGATCACGATCTGATGAGCAGCAAATTCGGCAGCTACGGAGAAATGAACAAAGGCTGGAGCGGGGATGACGTGAAAGGATTTGCAAAGATCTTTGGCAACCAGTCCAGTATTTATCACAAGATCAACGATACAGCCGAATGAACCCGGTCGTATCCAGGGAACATCCGCTGAGCCACTATTTGTGGGGCGATCACTGTGACGGTTGGAACCTGGTGGATGCGGCGGATCTTTCGGTAAAGATGGAGAAGATGCCGGCCCATACGGCGGAGCGGGAGCATTATCATGTTTTTGCGCGCCAGTTCTTCTTCATTTTGAAGGGGGTGGCGGTGTTTTACACGGCAGAAGGGCGTGTCGAGGTCCCGGAACAGCACGGGCTTGAAATTGCTCCCGGATTGCGGCATCAAATTAAAAATGAGTCGGAGGAAGATGTAGTGTTTTTGCTTAGCAGTCAGCCTTCGACGAAAAACGATAGAATAGAATCATGAGACAAATAAGGGCAGGCATTATTGGCGGCGCTGGTTACACCGGCGGGGAAATGATCCGGCTGCTGATCAGGCATCCGAATGTGGATATCAAATTTATCCATAGCAAGAGCAATGCGGGCAAACCGGTCTATGCAGTACATGAAGACCTGATCGGCGATACCACACTTACGTTTGATGCGGACTGGCATAGCGATATCGATGTGGTATTTCTCTGTGTGGGTCATGGCGAGGCGAAGAAGTTTTTGGATGAATTCGGCACTGCGCTGGAAGGCGTCCTGATCATCGACCTGTCACAGGATTTTCGACTGAAGAGTGCGGGGAGTCCTTTTGTATATGGGTTACCAGAATTGAACCGGGAGGAGATCAGGGGTGCGCAAGCTATTGCGAACCCGGGATGCTTTGCTACAGCGATCCAGCTGGGGCTGTTACCGTTGGCGAAGGCGGCGTTACTGACGGATGTCTATACCACGGGCATCACGGGGAGTACGGGTGCGGGGCAGGGGCTGTCGCCTACGGGGCATTTCTCCTGGCGGGCGAATAATATCCAGGCTTATAAGACGCTGACGCATCAACATTTAAAAGAGATCGGGCAGTCGCTGCGGCAGGCACAGGCGAGCGGCGGTGAGGCGGCTTCCGGCGGGGCGAGAACGAGCGACCAAGATGGCGGTCCGGCAGTGCATTTCACGCCATGGCGGGGAGATTTCACCCGGGGCATCTTCATCAGCAGTCAGCTGCGATGTGAGAAAAGCCCGGAGGAAGTTCTTGCACTGTATGAGGATTTTTACCGGGGCCATCCTTTCACCATCGTCAGCCACAGCCCTATTTCGTTGAAACAGGTGGTTAATACCAACAAGTGCCTGATCCAACTGGAGCAGGTGGGGAATCAATTAGTCATCCATTCGGCCCTCGACAATCTCCTGAAAGGAGCTTCGGGACAGGCTGTGCAGAATATGAACCTGCTATTCGGTTTGGACGAAGTCACCGGGCTGCAGCTGAAAGCAAACGCATTTTAAAAATATTTTTATGAAATTATTCGATGTTTATCCAATCAATGACATCACTATCGTCAAGGCCAAAGGCTCTTACGTCTGGGACCAGGAAGGGCAGCAATACCTGGATCTCTACGGCGGCCATGCCGTTATTTCTATTGGGCATACTCATCCGCATTATGTACAGCGTATCACCGATCAGCTGAACAAAGTAGGATTTTACTCCAATTCCATCCACATTCCCTTGCAGGAAGAACTGGCGGACAAGCTGGGGAAGGTATCGGGCCGGCCGGACTACCAATTGTTCCTCTGCAATTCGGGGGCGGAAGCCAATGAAAATGCGATGAAACTGGCCAGCTTTTACAATGGCCGGAAAAAGGTTGTCGCATTCAGCAAATCTTTTCATGGGAGGACTTCGCTGGCCGTGGCCGTCACGGATAATCCGGCTATCGTAGCCCCGGTCAACCAGACAGACAATGCCGTCTTCCTGCCCTTCAATGATACAGAAGCGCTGGAAGCCTATTTCAAAGACCATGGAGAGGAGGTGTCGTCGGTGATCGTGGAAGGCATTCAGGGTGTCGGCGGTATCAACGAGGCATCGGCGGACTTCCTGCAAGCCATCAGCCGGCTCTGTAAACAATACAATGCCGTCTTTATTGCCGACAGCGTACAATGCGGATACGGCCGCAGCGGTAAATTCTTTTCCCAGGACCATGCCGGTGTAGATGCGGACATCTATACAATGGCCAAGGGTATGGGCAACGGCTTCCCGGTAGCGGGCATTATCATTGCCCCTCATCTGAAACCCAAATATGGGATGCTGGGCACGACGTTCGGTGGCAATCACCTTGCCTGCGCTGCAGCGCTCGCCGTGCTGGAAGTGATGGAGCAGGAGAAGCTGATCGTGAATGCCGCCGAGACCGGCAACTACCTGATGGATGAGCTGAAAAAGATCACGCAATTGAAAAAGGTACGCGGCAAGGGGCTGATGATCGGATTCGATCTCCCCGAATCGCTGAAAGACCTGCGGAAAAACTTATTGTTCGGTCAGCGCATTTTTACCGGTGAGGCCAAACCGAATACGATCAGGCTGCTGCCTTCGCTGGCCCTGCGGAAAAAGGATGCGGATGAGTTCCTGGAGGCTATGCAGGAAGAGATCCATTCGATGCAGACAGTTTAAAGTATAAATGTAAGAAGCAATGAAAAATTTTATTTCCGCTTATGATGTACCGGACATCGACGGCCTGGTGAATTTGGCGTTGGCCTACAAGGCCAATCCGCTGAAGGATAAAAGCCTGGGCGCCCATAAGAGAGTAGGTATGCTGTTCCTCAATCCCAGTATGCGTACCCGCCTCTCTACGCAAATAGCCGCGCAGAACCTGGGCGCAGAACCTATCGTCTTCAATGTGGATAAAGAAGGTTGGGCTCTCGAGTTCGAAGAAGAGGCCATCATGAGCGGAAATACAGTCGAACATGTAAAGGATGCCGCCCCGATCATGGGCAACTATTTCGACATTTTGTGCATTCGTACTTTCCCTTCGCTAAAGAATAAGGAAGACGATTACAGCGAGCTGTATATAAAGCAGTTTATCAAATATTCGGGCATTCCCGTAGTGAGCCTGGAGAGCGCTACCCTGCATCCGCTGCAGAGCCTGACGGATATCGTTACGATTACCGAGACGCTGGAAGCCGGACAGGCGCCCAAGGCAGAGGGGAGAGACCGTTCGATGGGACGGTCGAGCTTAGAAGCGGGAGCACCGCGCGAGGGTTGGCAGGAGACCGGGGGCGGATTGGCCGACGCACGCCGACCGAAGATCGTACTGACATGGGCGCCGCACGTCAAGGCCTTACCGCAATGTGTTGCCAACAGCTTCTCCCAATGGGTCAATGCCTGGGGGAAAGCGGATTTTGTCATCACACATCCGGAGGATTACGAACTGGATCCGAAGTTTACTAAGGGAGCCAGGATCACGCATAACCAGGATGAAGCCCTCAAGGACGCGGACTTCGTCTACGTCAAGAATTGGAGTACTTACGAAGATTATGGCAAGATCTACTGCAACGACCCGGAATGGATGCTGACGAATGAAAAGCTCCGGCTGACCAACAACGCCAGAGTGATGCATTGCCTTCCGGTGCGCCGCAATGTGGAGTTAAGTGACGAGATCCTGGATGGTCCTTCCAGCATCGTGACAAGGGAAGCATCGAACCGCGTATGGGCTGCACAGGCGGTACTGGCGGAGATCCTGCGGGGCAAAGGCAAATAACATGCAACTATCCATTATTAAAATAGGCGGTAATATCATCGACGACGAAGTAAAGCTTGCCGCCTTCCTGGATGCCTTTGCCGCTGTAAAGGGTAAGAAGATACTGGTACATGGCGGCGGCAAGCTGGCTACCAAGGTAGCCGAGGGATTGGGTATCAAACAACAGATGGTCGATGGCCGGCGCATTACCGACGGAGAAACGCTGGCGGTCGTGACCATGGTATATGCCGGAACGATCAACAAGAATATCGTCGCGCAACTGCAGGCGCGCCATTGTGACGCCATCGGCCTGTCCGGCGCCGACGGCAATGCCATACTCGCGCATAAGCGGGTACATGCCACGACGGACTTCGGCTATGTCGGCGATGTCGACGCGGTGAATGCCAGCCTGCTGACCAGCCTGCTGCTGCTGGATAAAACACTGGTGTTCTCCCCTATCACTCATGATGGTAAAGGACAACTGCTCAATACCAATGCCGATACTATAGCCCAGGAACTGGCCCGCGGCCTCAGCGCAACATTCGATATCAGCCTGGTCTATTCTTTTGAAAAAAGCGGCGTGCTGCTGGATGCCGAAGATGACGCGACCGTCATCAACAGGATCGGTCCCGCCTATTACCAGGAACTGAAAGACAAGCAATTGATTTTTGCGGGTATGCTACCCAAGCTGGACAATGCCTTTGCAGCCCTGCGCAGCGGCGTGGGAAAAGTCATTATCGGCCGGGCGGAAGAACTGCCGCAATTGCTGGCCGGTCAGGCCGGGACAACTATCGTACATGAGTAATGGACATAACCATAAGGAGAAAGGGAACGGGCTGCCGGTGCTGCAGGCTGAGGCCATCGACCTGTTGAAGAAATTGATCAGCCTCCCATCCTTCAGCAAAGAAGAAGCCCATACGGCATCCGCCATTGAAGGCTATCTGCGGTCGAAAGGTGCTCATGTGCAACGGCTGCAGAACAACGTATGGTCGAAGAACCTGCATTTCGATGCCGCCAAACCTACGATCCTGCTGAATTCGCATCACGATACGGTGAAACCCAACAAGGGCTATACACTGGACCCTTTCCAGCCACTGGAAAAGGACGGCCGGCTGTTCGGGCTTGGCAGCAACGATGCCGGGGGGTGCATGGTGTCGCTGATCGCCGCTTTCCTTCACTATTACGATCGGGAAGGTCTGACTCATAATCTTGTGCTGGCAGCCACTGCTGAGGAGGAGATTTCCGGACATGATGGTATCGAGCTACTGCTGCCTTCCCTGGGGTCAATCGATTTCGGGATTGTTGGGGAGCCGACACAAATGCAGCTGGCTGTCGCGGAAAAGGGATTGCTCGTGCTCGATTGTGTGAGCCAGGGCAAAGCAGGCCATGCGGCAAGAGAAGAGGGCGACAACGCGATATATAAGGCTCTTTCTGATATCGAATGGTTTCGCACATACAAGGCCGCCAAGGTATCAGATTTGTTGGGACCGGTGAAGATGAGCGTTACTGTGATCGACACCGATAACCGGGCACATAACGTTGTGCCGTCGCAATGTCATTTCGTGGTGGATGTAAGGGTGAATGAGATGTATACGTTCGAGGAACTGCTTGGGGTGATCCGGGCAGGGGTTGGCTGTGATGTTGCGCCCAGGAGTCTGCGGATGCGGTCGTCGTCCATCGCCATCGATCATCCGCTTGTTCAATCCGGGTTACGGCTGGGCAGAAATTGTTACGGCAGTCCGACTACGTCCGACAAGGCGCTGATGCCCTTTCCTGCCCTGAAGACGGGACCGGGGGATTCGGCGCGCAGCCATACTGCGGATGAATATATTTATCTCGAAGAGATCAGGGAAGGTATCGAAGGGTATATCGCACTGCTCGGGCCGGTGCTCGCGCCGGCCACATAAACGAGTTTTATAAATTTACACTTATGAGCGTCAACAAGCTTTGGAACAAGGATTCCACCTCCACTTCCGCTTTGATCGAGGCCTTTACGGTAGGTCGTGACAAGGATTTCGATGTACTGCTGGCGGAATACGATGTATTGGGCAGCCTTGCCCATACGGAAATGCTGCAGGCTGTAGGCCTACTCAGCAAGGAGGACTTTATCCTGATCCAAGAAGGGCTGCAGCAGATACTGAGTGAGATCCGGGAGGGCGCCTTCATGATCGACAGGGATGTCGAAGACGTGCATTCGCAGGTGGAAGGGCTGCTGACGCAACGCATCGGAGAAGCCGGTAAAAAGATCCATAGCGGACGTAGCCGAAACGACCAGGTGGCGGTAGATATCAAACTGTACTTAAGGGCCAGGGTTCTGGCCTTGAAGGAAGAGGTCCAACTTTTATTCACCCAATTGATCGCCCTGAGCGAAGAATATAAAGACAAGCTATTGCCGGGCTATACGCACCTGCAGATCGCTATGCCTTCGTCTTTCGGGTTGTGGTTTGGCGCATACGCCGAAAGCCTGATCGACGACCTGGAAGTGCTGGCGGCAGCCTACCAGGTCACTAACAAGAATCCTCTGGGCAGCGGGGCAGGTTATGGCAGTTCGTTTCCGCTGGACCGGGAAATGACCACGCGGCTGCTGCATTTCCGGACGCTCAATTATAATTCCGTCTATGCGCAGATGAGCCGTGGCAAGACGGAAAAGATCGTGGCGAGCGGCCTGGCCTCGGTGGCGGCCACCGTCGGCAGACTGGCGATGGATTGTTGCCTCTATATCAATCAGAACTTCGGCTTTATCTCCTTCCCGGCAGAACTGACGACGGGTAGCAGCATTATGCCGCATAAAAAAAATCCGGATGTCTTCGAACTGATCCGGGCAAAATGCAACCGTATCCAGGCCACACCTAATGAACTGACCCTGCTGGTAGCCAACCTGCCGTCGGGTTATCACCGGGATCTGCAACTCACCAAAGAGATCTTATTCCCGGCCCTGGAAGAAGGCATCACCTGTTTGCAGATGACCCGGCTAATGCTATCGCATATCCAGATCAGGGACAGGATCCTGGAAGACGAAAAATACAAATATCTTTTTAGCGTGGAAGCCGTCAACCAGCTGGTGAATCAGGGCGTTGCATTCCGGGAAGCCTACCGGCAGGTGGGCAATGACATCGACAAGGGAAACTTCCACTTCGACTACCACCAGCAGCTGCACCACACTCACGAAGGCAGCATTGGCAATCTCTCCAATGACAAGATCATGGCGGAAATGCAAAAAGTGTTGCTGAAATTTGCTTAGTTCCGCGTTTTGTCGGATATTATTGCAAACTACTGCACATGAAACGCTCTTTTTTTTCGGCATCTATTCTCATGCTTGGACTTTGCTGCACGGGAGTCCAGCAACTCATTGCTCAACCCTTGGCCGGACGGCCTTGGAGTATGGCTGGCGCGGACACCGCCGCCCTGAAAGCGCGGGCGTTGACTGAGATCCAGTCTCAATACAGCACGTACAAACAGATCGCCATGCAGATCTGGGATTATGCAGAGGTGGGATACAAGGAAGTGAAGAGTTCTGCCCTGCTTCAAAAAACACTGACGGACAATGGTTTTACCGTAAAGGCAGGCGTGGCCGATATCCCTACTGCCTTCGTGGCGAGTTACGGTTCCGGCAGTCCGGTGATCGGTATCCTGGCAGAATTCGATGCCTTGCCGGGACTGGCACAGCAGGCGGTGCCGGTGAAGACTCCGATAGAAGGCAAGAATGCGGGGCATGGCTGCGGTCATCACCTGTTCGGCACGGCCTCGGTAGCGGCCGGTATCGAGATCAAAAAACTGATCGCGGAGAAAAAGCTCAGCGGTACGATTCGCGTCTATGGCTGTCCGGCGGAGGAAGGCGGCAGCGGCAAGGTATATATGGTAAGGGCCGGGTTGTTCAATGATGTTGACGTCGTGGTCCACTGGCATCCCGGTGACGGCAATTCGGTGACCCTGACGAGTGCGCTGGCCAATAAGTCCGCGAAGTTCAGGTTCCACGGGCTGGCCGCGCATGCAGCAGCAGCACCGGACAAAGGCCGCTCGGCGCTGGACGGCGTAGAGTCGATGGATTATATGGTCAATATGATGCGCGAGCATATTCCCCAGGAGACGCGGATCCATTATGTGATCACGAACGGCGGAAAGGCGCCTAATGTCGTACCCGATTTTGCCGAGGTATACTATTACGTTCGTCATCCCAAAAAAGAAGAGGTTGTACGGATATTCGACTGGGTAGTTGCCGCTGCGCAAGGGGCCGCTATGGGAACCGAGACGACCGTAGATTACGAGCTCATCGGTGGCACCCATGATCTGTTGCTGAATAAAACACTGGCCGTAGATATGCAGCACAATCTGCAGGAGGTCGGCGGGGTGAGTTATACGCCGGCGGAAACGGAATTCGCTCAAAAGATCCAGGCTAGCTTCACCTATAAAGTGCAGGCTATTGAAACTGCCGCCGTGGTCCAGCCGCTGAAAGAAAGTGAAGATGCGGGCGGTGGATCTACCGATGTCGGGGATGTCAGCTATACCGTACCAACAGTAGGGCTTCAGGCAGCTACGTGGGTGCCGGGGACGCCGGCCCATAGCTGGCAGGCAACAGCCTGCGGCGGAACGGATATCGGAGCCAAGGGTATGATGGTCGCTGCGAAGACCATGGCGCTGACAGCGATTGACCTTTTTACTGATCCGACGCTGGTGGCCGCTGCAAAGGAAGAATTCAAGAAAGACAAGGGCGACTATCAATACAAGGCGCTGTTGGGGGATAGGAAGCCGGCCCTTAACTACAGGGATTGATGCAAACCGAAAGGACGATATGGACGCTACTGGAGGAGAAAGATCTTCCGGCGATGACGGAGATGTCGAGGGAGCCCGATACCTTTCGCTATATCCGCAAGCTGAGGGTGATGACGGAAGGAGAGTATCAGCAGTTCCTCCTGCTGAAGCTGGAGCAGATCCGAGCGGGCATCGGATATCATTGGGCGATATGGCTGAAGGAGGATGGGGCCTTTATCGGAGCCGTCAACCTGAACCCTATCGGCAATAGCGACATGATGCAGATCGGCTGCCAGCTGAAAAGAGACTATTGGGGACAGGGTTTTGCCTCCGAGCTGATGCAGCGAGTCGTGGATTTTGCTGTCGGCGAGGTGGACATTACGCCTGTATATGGTGTTTTTGAAAAGGATAATACGGCTTCACGCCGGCTGATGCAAAAGCTAGGTTTTACATTGGTGGAGAAGCGGACCGACCAGGGGATAAACATAGAAATCCACTTCTTTCCTGCAGTTGGATGAGCTAAGTGGGATTTCCGCTGCTATCCGTGTTAATGGTCTGGCTTTGGAAGCGGAAGAACATGGCAACCCAGGTGTCGGCGGGTGCGGGAGCGGCGGAGGCAGCACCGCCGATAAAGCGCAGGAACAGCGCCCCATCCTGGCCAGGACCATTGTTCTTTTTCTCCGACCCGCTATCGCCCTGGTTCATGTGAACGTCATGGACCCCCATTTGGGGATCAGGGTTGAAATATGGATGGGTATCGGGGTTGGATGAGCCAGTGTCATTAAAGAAATCACCAAAGACAAAGATCTCGGCCTGAGGATTGTTCATGGCCTTTTGAATCCAGGGATTGATATCGTCATTCAGGTCATTGCCGTCATTGTCGGTTTGCTTGGGTGGAACAACGGTCATTTGGCTGAGGGGGAACAGGGCGGGCTGTTCCCGCACATAATCCAGCTGCAGGGCGACAGGCAGCTGGGCGCGGTTGGTAAATCCGGGCGCGGTCTGCAACAGGGTGGTCAAAATCGGGTGTGAATACTGAGTATTCTTATAAAACAGCAGTAACCTGTCCTCATCCCATACGGCGCCGCTGTCCTGCGGGTCGAATTTAGGTGACCCCTTCAATGTCGAATATACATCGAGGGCTATACGATAGATCTGTTTGGCGACGCTGACCTCTATATTATAGTGATCGCCAATTTTCTTAAATGGAAGGACATTGATGACTGCACCGCGTAACAAACCATAATCTGATAAGGGCATAATTTTTTTGTTTTTTGTTTTATCTTACGCCGAATGGAAACGAAAAAATGCTATTGGGCATCCGGGAGTTTGATTTCAGGGACAAGCTGAAATTTCTGTTGAAGCGCAACATGCAGAACGGGATTCCATTGAATGCAGAAAATAAGCTGCGGTTTGACGGGCAGGAGGCGGATACCTTATAAACTCATCATTTCCTTGAACTTTACCGTCTGTCTACGGCTGACCTCGATCTTTTCTCCGCCTTTCATTTCCAGCAGGAGGCCGCCGTTAAAGTAGGGCTCAATCTTTTCGATGAGGCGCAGGTTCACAATATGCTTACGGTTAGCGCGGAAGAATACTTTTTCATCGAGCCGCTCTTCCAGGGCGTTGAGGGATTTTAAGATCAGCGGTTTATTGGGACCGAAATAGACTTTAGCATAGTTGCCGACACTTTCGAAGAGCCGGATATCCGAGAGTTTGACGAACCAGCAGCGTTCGCCATCCTTGACGAAAACCTGGTCGTGTTCATTGAGAATGCTGCGGTTGACGGAAATGTTGTGGTCAGAGATAAGCTCTTTATCCTCTTCGACCTGCAATTTCTGCAGTGCATCCGCCAGCCGTTTGGGTTCTACGGGTTTGAGCAGGTAATCCAAAGCATTTACTTCGAAGGCCTTGAGTGCATATTCGTCGTAGGCGGTAGTGAAGATCACATTGGGCGCCCTTTCCAGTTCGGACAACATATCGAACCCGGTCTTGCCTGGCATCTGAATATCCAGGAAGATCAGGTCGGGGTTGAGGCTGTCGATTTTTTCGACGCCTTCTGACGCATTGGTTGCCTCGGCGATCACTTCAATTTCCGGGAAGTCCAGCAGGAGTTTTTTCAGTTCATTCCTGGCGAGGCGTTCGTCATCGATGATAATGGCTCTGATCATGGTCCGCTATGCTTTACTTTGCTTTGTTTATTTACTTAAGTCAACCGGTATCAATACCCTTGCTTCCACCGTATTACCGTTCACTTCCCGGATATCAAAATTAGCTTTTTGGCCGAAAAGTAGCTGAAGTCTGTTCTTGGTACTGGCAAGGCCAAAACCATCCGCGTTCCGGCTGCCGTTGAGACGGCCGGTATTGAAGATGATGAGTTCGTGAAAATTACCTTTGAAATCGGATACGATCCTCACCTTTCCGCCATCTACCTGGCGGCTGATGCCGTGCTTAATAGCGTTCTCGACAAGGGTCTGGAGCATCATGGGCGGGATGGGCTGGTCGAGGGTATCTTCGTCGATGTCATATTCCACCTGGAGGCGGTCTTCAAAGCGAATATATTCGAGGGCGAGATAGTCTTTGACAATATTAAGCTCTTTCTCAAAAGTGACAGTCTCCAGTTTTTCAGCCTGCATGCTGCTGCGCAGGATATTGCTGAGTTCCGTGACGGCTGCCCGTGCCCGGACGGGGTTTTCGTCGATCAGCGCGCGGATACTGTTCAAGGCATTGAAAATGAAGTGGGGGTTGATATGTGCCTTGATCGTCTTCAGTTCAAGCTCTTTGACAAGGGCCTCCAGTTTGAGAGTATCGAGCTGTTGCGTGCGACTATTCTCGATGTAATGATAAAAATAATAAATCAGGGTCCAGGGAATGATGGTGACTCCATTCTCGAGGGTGAGGCCCATTATCCGGGAAATAAAATTGAATTTTCCGCGGGTGGTTGATAAAAAATCCAGCGAGTCTACGAGGACGATCCTGATCACGGCATAGGTCAGGCAGGTGAGCAGGACGCCAATTAAGAGCTTAGGGAGCGCTTTTTCTACTGTCAGGCGCAGCCACCCGGTACGGCGGATCACTTCCCGGAATATATGGGTGGCGAGGATGCCGGCAAAAGCGTCGACGACCCCGAGGCCAATCACTTTATACGTGATCTTTTCCTCGAGCATGGGGGCGCTCAACACGACCATCAGGGCAAAGGTGCCCCATCCACCGATCTGGCACAACCAATAATATTTGCTTACATTTTTCGGCATAGACGCTTAAACTGTAAAACTAGGCTATTCCTTTCCCCTTGGCCTCCGATTTTGTATTAATGGCCAAATTACGCCTCCCATCGGTCCGGTGAGAGATCCTGGCGCCGGGACGGGCGGGGTCTGGGTGCGGGTTTTGCGATAATGTGCTAAAATCGTATATTTAAGTGTTTTAGCTACGGATAGCCCCAAAGGCTAAATCTACATGATAAAACAGTAATTTTACAGGCTTAAAGAAGAAGGAATGGAAATTACCCCGGGACCGCTGTTACAATCGGTGCATTCTCCTGAAGACCTTAAAAAGCTCAGTAAGGAACAATTACACCAGGTATCTGACGAACTCCGTCAATACATCATTGATACCGTCAGTGTTCATGGCGGCCATTTTGCGGCCAGCCTGGGGGTAGTCGAGCTGACGGTAGCCCTCCATTACGTTTTCAACACCCCTTATGATCAGTTGGTGTGGGATGTAGGTCACCAGGCCTATGGACACAAGATTTTGACAGGCAGACGCGACCGGTTCACGACCAATCGCAAGTACAACGGACTGAGCGGTTTCCCGAACCGTGGCGAGAGTGAATACGACAGTTTCGGTGTCGGCCATTCGTCCACATCCATCAGCGCCGCATTGGGCATGGCGATGGCCGCCAAATATAAGGGCGAGACGGACCGTAAAGCAGTGGCTATTATCGGCGATGGTGCGATGACGGCGGGCCTGGCCTTCGAGGGAATGAACCATGCCGGTGTTGCGGATACCGACCTGCTGATCATCCTGAATGATAACTGTATGAGCATCGACCCGAATGTCGGCGCGCTCAAGGAATATCTCACGGATATTACTACTTCCAAGACGTATAATAAGCTGAAGGACGATATCTGGAAAGCGTTGGGCAAGTTACCGGTGGGCGGCCACTTCAGCCGGGAGATTGCGAGCAAGATCGACCACAGCATCAAGGGCTTTGTCAGCCGGAGCAGCAATCTGTTCGAATCGCTCAATCTGCGTTATTTCGGGCCTATCGACGGCCATAACATCACCAAACTGGTAGACACGCTGAATGATCTTAAGAAGATGCCTGGCCCCAAGTTGCTGCACATCATGACGGTAAAGGGCAAGGGCTATGCGCTGGCGGAGAAAGATCAGACCAAATGGCATGCCCCGGGCCTGTTCGACAAGATCACCGGCGAGATCTATAAGAAGCACTATCCTACTCCCCAGCCGCCTAAATACCAGGATGTATTCGGGCTTACGATGATCGAGCTGGCGGAGCAGAATCCAAAAATATTCGGTATTACGCCTGCGATGCCCAGCGGCTCATCATTGAAGTTTATGATGGACAAGATGCCCGACCGGGCTTTTGACGTCGGTATTACCGAGCAGCATGCCGTGACGCTGAGCGCCGGTATGGCCACGCAGGGCTTGCGGGTGTTTTGCAATATCTATTCTTCTTTTATGCAGCGGGCATATGACCAGGTGATCCACGATGTGGCCATCCAGCAACTGCCGGTGGTCTTCTGCCTGGACAGGGCGGGATTGGTAGGCGAGGACGGCGCAACGCATCATGGCGCTTACGACATCCCGTATATGCGCTGTGTGCCGAATATGATCGTCAGCGCCCCCATGAATGAAAGCGAATTACGCAACCTTCTCTATACGGCTCAGTTGGACTCCACCGTCAATCCCTTCGTTATCCGTTATCCGCGCGGGGAAGGGGTGATGCCGGAGTGGAGAACGCCCTTCCAGCAAATTCCTATCGGCAAGGGCCGCAAGCTGAAGGATGGTGAAGGCATTGCCATCCTTACGATAGGTCATCCGGGTAATTTCGCCACGGCGGCGATCCGGGAACTGCGGGCGGATGGGCTGAACCCTGCACATTACGACATGCGTTTTGTCAAGCCACTGGATGAGGAAATGCTGCATGAAGTCTTCTCGCGTTATGACCGGATCCTCACCGTCGAGGATGGCACGGTGGTCGGCGGATTCGGCTCGGCCATTCTGGAATTCCAGGCTGCGCATTCCTATGCTGCAACGGTAAGGATCCTCGGTATCCCGGACCGGGTCGTGGAGCATGGGACGCTGAAGGAGCTTCAACATGAATGCGGTTATGATGCGCCGGCGATTGTGGCTGCTGTGCGGGAGATGATGAAGGACAAGGTGAGTGTGAGCCAACTGATGGGTTAGGCAAACATCGGCACTTCTATCGCCAATACTTCCGCACCCATCTCCGTGCGAACGCTGAAGCTATCCATTCCGGTAATTCCGAGTCCATCACGCGGCGCCAGCTTATATTCTCCTACTTCCACGCTGCCGGCCAGAGTGAATATATAGACACCATTGCCGGGAAAGACAGTCTCATAATTAATCGATGCGCCCATACCGAGCCGGGTCAATGCCAAACGGGCGTCCTGGTTGATCCAGAGCCCTCCGTCTTCGGGGCGGGGGCTGACGACGATCTGCCATTGATCGATGCGACCCGCAGGATCGAAGGTCTTCTGATCGTGGCGGGGTTTGATATTGATTTGTTTGGGGAAGATCCAGATCTGCAGGAAATTGACGGGATCGAAGTGGGAAGCGTTATATTCCGAATGGCTAATACCGCTGCCGGCAGACATGATCTGAACATCTCCTGTACTGAGGATTCCTTCTATCCCGGTGCTGTCTTTATGCGCCAGTGTTCCTTTCAGGGGAATGGAAATGATTTCCAGGTTCTCGTGGGGGTGGGCATCGAATCCGTTGCCACCTTTGACTACATCGTCGTTGAGGACGCGGAGTGCCCCGAAATTTACTTTTTCCCTGTCATGCCAATTCCCGAAACTAAAGGAATGATGGCTGTCCAGCCAACCAAAATCTACATGGCCTCTTTCCGAGGCGGGGTGGTATATGTTTTTCATAAAACTTATTTATACCCAGGGACGGACGGTGGCGGCATTCAATTCTCCGAGAAATCGACCGGTACGGGATCGTCCGGACGCTCCGCATTGAATTCCACGATAAAATTATTTCGTCCTTCCCCTATGAGGATATTCATATAATTCTGCTGCACCAGTTCCAGCATGGAAAGAAACATGAAAATAGCGTGCAAGCGGGTTTCACAGATCTCGAATATTTTATCGAATGAAAGTGTCCGTTGCTGCTCTACGATGACCAGGATATGTGCCCGGCTGTCTTCCATCGTGTAGTTGTATTGCACGACGGTATGGACGGGTTTGTTTTGTCGTTGCTGGATACGCTGCATCAGTTTCTCAAAGGTCTTCATCAGTTTGAACAGGGTGATGGCCTGGATCTCTGTCCCTTCGCCGGCCGCTTCGCCAACCTGGGACAGTTCTTTTTGCAGGTTGCCCCGCCGGACCATCAGATGACGGATAGCCTCCATTTCGGCAAGGGTGGCAGCAGCCTCCTTATATCGTTTGTATTCCAGCAGCTTGTCGATCAGTTCCTGCCGCGGATCGATCTCATTGCCTTGTTCGTCCACCTCTTTGCGGGGAAGTAACATCCTGGCCTTGATGCGCATCAGCGTTGAGACGAACAGGATGAATTCACTGGACAGCTCGATATTAAGGGCTTCGCCGGAATGGATATATTTCAGGAAGTCCTCTATGATCCTGTGGATAGGTATATTATAAATATCCAATTCGTCCCTCTCGATGAAGAAGAGCAGCAGATCGAAGGGGCCTTCGAATTGGGGTAATTTAATCTGATAGCTGGTCATACCCAACGAAAATACCGCAAAAACAGGTTAGCCCGACGGCTGATTATCCCCAGTTCTTCCCCATTTTTTAAATCCGGTCGTTGCGGACTCTGACTACTCGCCGGATGGTTTCGGCGCATCGGCCGGTGCGGTTGCCGGCGGCGTCGGTGGCGGTATGGGTTTACGCACTTTTTTGGCAAATTTATAGGCCAGCCCGATACCCATGACTTCCTGCAACTGCAAGGCCGGACCACCTGACGTGCCGTCGGCCTTGACCGAATGAACCCTGTCATCATAGATAAGGGTAACCGACAGGTTCATACTGATCAGTGTGGTGACCTTGACATTCATGACGTTGGTCATGTACATCGCGATATTCTGGGGGTTATTCAGGTAATCCGAGAACAGATCAATGCGGCCTGAGTAGGAGGCGGTCTTACTCAGATTGGTATTATAGATAATGGATGCATAAGCACCGAATTCGAAACGGGAGGTCTTACCCGAGTCCACGCCGAAGGCGCCCTGGGCAGCGAGAGAATCGTTGTGGACGATCAATTCGCGTGCGGTGATAGGAGAAAGAAATACGGAAAAATTACTGGTCGGCTTGTACATCACGCCCACGGAAAGAAGGGCGTAAGCGGGGGCAAGGAGGTCGGATGTCAGCACCCTGCTGTTGTCAGTCAGGTAATTGTACCCGGGGGCAAACTGCGTCCTGAAGTCGAATAAGGCGCTGAGGTAGAATTTTTTCCCCATGTCATAGCCATATCTCGAGGTGATGTCGAAGACGTCATTTGTCTTGCGGGTGCCCAGGCTGGTGGTACTGGTCAGACCGTATTGCGCATTCAGGAAGTTATCCCAGGAATGTTTACCGTTGAGGAAGTAGGCATACAGGTTGAGCATGGTGTTGAGCGAGATAGCTGATTTATCGCCACCTGCGGCCCAGTTACTGAGTGCTGCCTGGTTGAAGGTCAGATTATAGAGACCGCCGGTCTTCCATGTCATTTTGATGGTGTCGTTCGGGTCTTTGGTGATGGCTGCACCATTAACTGCATTCGCCAATGATTGACTGTTGTTCTGGGCCTGCAAAAAAGAAATACCCGCTAACGTGAGGAAGATCGACAATAAAATTTTCTTGACTCCAAATTGCTGCATAACTCGTCAGTTTTGATGAACATTAAAAGGTTTAACAAAAAAGTTGCCAAATTTAGGGACGAGGGGGAATTGGGGTGGAGGCAGGGGTGACGGGAGCGTCTTTTGTCTTCAATTCGTCGCGGATCTCGGTCAGCAATTTTTCCGTCAGCGTGGGTTCGGGAGGTGCGGCAGCCTTTTTCTTATCAAAGCTATGGAGGGCTTTTATGATCAGGAAGAGAATAAAAGCTATTATCGCAAATTTGATGATCGCGGCCAAAAAAAGACCGTATTTGACACTTCCCCATTTCAGTCCGTCGATGTCGTCCAGGTGAGCGATCTTGAGCGCAGGCTGTAACAATAACGGAGTGATCACATTGTCCACCAGTGAAGATACAATAGCGGCAAAAGCAGCACCAATAACTACTGCCACGGCAAGGTCTACCACATTACCGCGCATGATGAAAGCTTTGAAGTCTTTGAGGATTCCCATGTTAGTTGATTTTAGTTGTTAAAATAAAATGTTGGGGCGGCAGTCAAAACCGAATTCGACCTTGCGACAGGTTGAAAGATGAGGGCAATAATCCTGCCGGGCTTGTGGTCACGGATCGGGACGTGAGCGGCGGCTAATTACAATGGCAAGATAAGTCTTAGGGACGGAAAAAGTTCGAAGGTGATTGGGTAGAATCCGGGTTGCGAATCTATACCGACATAATATCTTTTTCTTTTTGAGCCAGGTGCTTATCGACAAGGACGATATTCTTATCGGTGATATCCTGGATTTCTTTTTCAGCATCTTTGGCTTCATCTTCACTGAGACCATCTTTCTGCAGTTTCTTGATCTGTTCGATAGCTTCGCGCCGGATACTGCGAATGGCGACTCTGGATTGTTCACCCTCACCGTATGCCCGCTTGACAAATTCTTTTCTTCTTTCTTCCGTCAACGGCGGCATAAACAACCGGATGATATTACCATCATTCTGGGGGGTGACGCCCAGGTTGGCATTAATGATTGCCCGTTCAATGGGTTGCAGCATATTTTTCTCCCAGGGCTGGATGGTAAGAGTACGGGCGTCCATGACGGAGACATTCCCGACCTGGTTGAGTACGGTGGGGCTGCCGTAATAATCGACCATCAGGCCCTCCAGCATCTGTGGGCTGGCCTTTCCGGCCCTGATTTTAACCAATTCACTTTCAAGATGATTGAGTGCTTTTTTCATGCTATCCCGGGTCTCTTCCAGGATGAGTTCAAGATCGTCTGACATAGATTAATGGGTTGACAACGTTGCAAACCTACGTCAAATGGAGAAAATAGCAATCCCCGGTCGTTAGTTATTTTGTTCCAGAATAGAATCCTTTTTAAGGGATACCAGCTGAGAAGCCTTCGTAAGTTGGGCATTTTCTTCTTTGGCTGTTTTAGCCACAAAAAGCCGGGGAGCGGGCATCAGGTAGTAGATTCCTGCGATAAGAAGAAAAAACATCAGGAATACGCTACAGATGAGAAGGGTGCAATTCATGGATCTGCACATGAACACTGCGGCCACCATGATAGCATTGATAGTCACCAGGAATAAAGTGATAGCACGGTGAGAGAGGCCGCGGTCGAGCAATAAATGATGAATATGATTTCTGTCGGGGCTGAAAGGTGAACGGCGATGGAGGATCCGGATACCGAATACTCTAAGGGTGTCCAACAATGGAATCACCAGGATGGTGAACCCTACTGCCGGGGAGGCATTGATAGGAAAGTCCACATCGGAGGAATTGGCCACGTTGATAAACTTCACAACGAGGATAGCATTGATGGTACCCACCAGCAATGATCCGGTGTCTCCCATGAATATTTTTGCAGGTTGAAAATTAAAGATCAGGAAAGCCAGCAGACTACCGGCGAGGGAAAAGGCCAATACAGCATAGGGCAGCATGCCGACGTGCAGAAAATAGGTCCCGAAGATGACTGTAGATAAAAGGCCGAGGCTGCCTGCCAGTCCATCTATTCCATCGATAAGGTTAAAGGAATTGATGACAACAATGACTGCAAAATAGGTCAGCAGCAGGCTGAACATTTCGGGCAGCTGATAGATACCCAGGAAACCATTCATGCTCCTGATCTGGATATTGCCATAGTAGATGACGATAAATGCCGCCAGCACCTGCCCAATGAATTTCTTGATGGGTGAAATGATGAGGATATCGTCTTTGAGGCCCAGGAAAAAAATGACGAATGAAGCAGCTATAAAGTATTGAATTTCTGCATATTGATTAAAATGAATCGTCAGAAGACAACCGAAGATAAAGCCGGCGAAAATACCCAGTCCGCCGAGGGGGGTGATGGGGAAATGATGCACTTTCCGGGCATCGGGCATATCGAATAGTTTTTTCATTTCAGCCACGTTGATAACGGCTGGAATGGCAAGAAACGTAATTGTAAAAGAAATAGCTACAGAAAGTAGTACATCAAACATCCGCCTGTTTTTTCGTGAACAAAAATATATTCTTTTTTTTATAATGCAAGCGATATAACAATTAACTAATATTTTATGGATTTCTGCATTTTATGGATTTCTGTAAATCTACCTGCAAATCCAGGCCCGGTTTTGCGGGGGGGCTGATAAAAAGGGGAAATAGCTTCAGGAATGACAGGGGAACGTAAGCCGAAAGATAATACAAAAGTTTAAAGAAGCCAAACAAAACCACTAGATTTGTTCCCCAGAAACTATAAACAACAAAAATGGCTGACTTAAAAGCAACCGCTTCACAAATCAGGCGAGATATCGTAAGAATGGTCCATGGCGCTCAGAGCGGACATCCGGGAGGATCTCTCGGTTGTGCCGACTTTTTTGCTGCACTTTATTTCAAGATACTTACACATGATCCTCATTTCCACATGGATGGGATCAATGAAGATCTTTTCTTCCTGTCTAACGGCCATATTTCCCCCGTATTCTATTCTGCCCTTGCAAGATCAGGGTATTTCGACATCAAAGAACTTTCCACTTTCCGCAAAATCAATTCCCGTGTGCAGGGTCATCCGACTACTCATGAACACCTTCCGGGTATCCGGGTGGCCAGCGGTTCGCTGGGCCAGGGAATGAGCGTCGCCATTGGCGCTGCACTCGCTAAAAAACTCAATAACGATAAAAATATTGTGTATTCGCTGCATGGTGATGGTGAGCTTGATGAGGGTCAGAATTGGGAGGCTATCATGTTCGCCGCTGCCCATAAAGTGGACAACCTGATCTCTACAGTTGACTGGAATGGTCAGCAGATCGACGGGACAACGAAGGCGGTGATGGACCTCGGAAATATCCATGCCAAATTCGACGCTTTTGGTTGGACGACGCTGGAAATGAATGGGAATGACATGGATGAAGTCATCGCGACGCTGGATAAGGCCAGGGGTCTCACCGGGCAGGGCAAGCCTATTGCCATCATGATGCATACGGTCATGGGTAAAGGTGTGGATTTCATGGAAAATGACCACCACTGGCATGGCGTGGCGCCCAATGACGAGCAACTGGCCAAGGCGTTGGCGCAGCTGCCGGAAACGCTGGGGGATTATTGATCCTGTTCAAGGACAGATATTTGCAAATCCGTGGTCAGGCGACTACGGATTTGTCATTTATGGCCTGCTTTAGGTGCGGAGCTCGATAGGTTGCGCTGCGGCTTTGCGCGCCGGCAGCCAGGAGGCCAGCAGTGCAACGATAAGAATAGTGGTAAATACCAGCAGGAAATCGGTCGGGACCAGTTTGACGGGGTAATAATCGATCAGAAAAGATCCCCCCTGCAGGGGAATTAGCTTGAATTTCAACTGTAACTCGCAAATAAGGACCGCCAGCAGCATACCGGCCCCACCGCCCATGACGGCGAGTAGTATCCCTTCACTCAAAAATATTTTCTGGACGAGTCCATTGCTGGCCCCGAGCGCCTTGAGCACGTGGATGTCTTTCTCCTTGTCCCAGACCAGCATAGTAAGGGCCCCTACCATATTGAAGGCGGCTACCACCAGAATAAGTGTCAGGATAATATAGATGACCCATTTTTCGGTGCCCATTACGCTATACAGACCTTGGTTCTGCTGATAACGTGTCCGCACGAGGTAATCCTTCCCCAGGAGATGTTGCAGGGCTTGCTGCACTTCGGTGACGCGGGCGGGATCCGTGACGGCCAGTTCCACGCCGCCGTATTCATTGGGCTGGAGGCCCAGCATATGTTGGACGAATTCGAGGTTGGTGATGACATAATGCTCGTCGAAGTCCTGCTGGATGCGAAATACGCCTGCCATGATCATGGTTGCATGGTTGTAGGACGCCAGCGGATCGACAATATAGCCGGGGCCGCCTTTCCGAAAACAATACACATCCAGCGGCAAGGATTTATCGACTTCCAGGCCGAGATTATATTCGATGCCGGAACCCAGGACCGCCAATGGCTGATCGACAGTACCGAGCTCGAATTTTCCTCCATCAATTTTATCGGGCACGCCGGATACCTTGGCAAAGTTGCTGTCGACCCCTTTGATGTAGGGCGATGCGACGTTATCTCCGTTCTCCACCACGCCCTGCTCTTCGACCACAAGCGATACGGCGCGTACGCCATTCACTGCCCGCAGCTGCTGTATTTGCCGGGCGGAAAGGATCAGGGTCTTGCCGCTGGATGGGGTTATTTTAAGGTCAGGATAAAAGCTGGAATACAAAGTTTTTACGAGGTCTTCGAACCCGTTGAAAACGCTGAGCACCAGGATCAGCGCGGCGGCGCCGACGACAATGGCGCTCATGCTGACCCAGGCAATGATATTGATCGCATTGGTGGATTTCTTTGCCCGGAAATAACGCCAGGCGAACAGGAGGTTCATGCGTCGCCCTCCCCCGGAGGTTTCTCTTCTTTGAGTTTGCGGAACAGGGCATCCATCTTTTCGGCATGGTCCAGGGTATCGTCGTGGAAATATTGCAATAGGGGAATCCGCCGCAGCTGGTGTTTGACGTGTTCTGCCAGGTCGCGTTTGATCTCCCAGCTCCTTTCCTCGATCTTTTTCATGACGGCAGCCGCATCTTTCACCTGGAAAAGGCTGAGGTAGATACGTGCCTCGAGCAGGTCGGGCGTCACTTTTACGTCGGTGAGGGAGATGAGTCCCCCGTCTATCATGCTGAGTCCCAGGCGCTGGAAGATGCCGCTAAGCTCCTGCATGAGCAGAGCTCCCACCTGTTTCTGTCTTTTACCTTCTTGCATACTATGTGGGGGTTATACGCTAACTTTACCCCCCAAATCTACGGCAACGGCATGAAGAAATTCTCGGTGATTTTTCAATATTTGTCCAGGTACCGGGGCAAATTGGCGGTATACATGGTTTTCAATGTGCTTTCCATCCTATTTGGGCTGATTTCGCTAGGCATGTTGAGTCCTTTTCTCGATATCCTTTTTCCTGACAAGGGCGCTGCCTCACAGAAAGTTACGCTACATACGAATGCTATCGGCGGGTTGAAAGACTTACTGCTGGAAGTTGCGCAGCGGTATGACAAACCGACCTTACTGATCGTCATTTGTCTGTTGATCCTCGTCTCCACTATCCTAAAGAACATATTTTATTATTGGTCTTCCTATATCTCCTCTCCTATCCGGAGCGCCACTATTACCTTCCTGCGCAATGATGTCTATGCTAAGATACTTGCCTTACCCATCGGGTATTTCACCGAAAGAAGAAAAGGCGATCTTATTTCCCGGATGACGAATGATATTTACGAGATCGAGTCTTCGGTCGTCAGTACCCTGGAAGGATTGATCAAGGATCCATTGACCATCGTCGGGTACCTCGCTTATATGATCTACCTCAGTCCCACGTTGTCGTTATTCCTGGTGATCCTGCTGCCTGTTACCGGTTTTCTCATTGGCCGTATCAGCCGGAACCTGAAACGCCAGTCGCAGGACGCCGCCGTCCGGCTGGGTGAAAGCCTGTCGGTGCTCGATGAGACGCTCAGCGGCATCCGGATCATCAAGGGTTTCGGCGCCGAGGCGTTGATGAGACTGAGATTCTTCAACATCAACGACAGCCTGTTCCATATCCGCAATAAGATGAATTTCCGGCGGGATCTGGCCAGTCCGCTGACCGAGACGCTGGGAGTCTTTATCCTTACGATCATCCTGTATTTTGGCGGCATGCTGATATTCCGTAATAATGGTAAGGGATTTTCGGGCGGCGACCTCTTCACTTATCTCGCTGTCTTTGGCATGCTGATCAATCCTGCCAAGAACCTTTCCACCTCTATCTTCAATATCCAGCGCGGGGCCGCCGCCATGGAGCGGGTAGAAGACCTGCTGAAGGCACCGGTCAGCATTCATGACGACCCGAATGCGAAAAAGCTGGAGACGTTCCAGGAAAGAATTGAATTCCGTCATGTGAGCTTTTCCTATGACGATGCCGGTATCCTCGACGATATCAACCTGGTCGTGGAAAAAGGCAAAACGGTGGCGCTGGTGGGCAGTTCAGGTGCAGGTAAGTCTACGATGGCGGACCTGGTGCCCCGATTTCACGACGTGACAGGGGGAGAACTGCTGATCGACGGGACGAATATCAGGGATTACTCATTGAAATCTGTCCGGGAGCAAATGAGCATTGTGACCCAAGAGCCCATCCTTTTCAACGATACGATTGCTGCCAATATCGCTCTCGGCAAACCTGATGCTACTTTGGAAGAAATAGAACGTGCGGCAATGATCGCCAATGCGCACCATTTTATCGTCCAGAAAGAGGACGGTTATCAGACGAATATCGGCGACCGGGGCAGCAAATTAAGCGGTGGCGAACGGCAGCGGCTGACCATCGCCCGGGCCGTGCTGAAGAACCCACCTATCCTGATCCTCGACGAAGCCACTTCTTCCCTGGATACGGAGAGCGAACGGCTGGTGCAGGATGCCATCAATAAAATGATGGAGCACAGAACGAGTATTGTGATCGCTCACCGGTTGAGCACTATCCGGCATGCCGACGAGATTGTTGTGCTGCAGAAAGGGAGGATCGTCGAGCGTGGTACGCATGATGAATTGATGCAGCAGCGGGGGTTTTATCATAAGCTGGTGGAGATGCAGGAGGTGAAATAAATTAAAGGGCTCAATTAGACCACATTTCATAAATTTGTGCGGCCCTATAAGGCCGCAATTTATTTTATCCACTAGCCTAATTTAGGTTTCATTATCGATGAGAATTAAAAAGCTTCATATCCAGAACTTCAAATCACTTGTAAACTTCGAATTAGAGGATTTGAAGCCTTTTTGTGCTTTTGTTGGTCCAAATGCGAGTGGGAAGAGTAACATTTTTGAGGCGTTGGAGTTTACGAATTACTTAATAAAATTTGAATCTGAAACTCCTGCTTTTTTTGGGGGTAAAGAAAGCATCTATTCTTACTCATCAGCATTTGATCCTGCTTTTAGTTTAGGTAGCTATCACCCCTCAATGGTTTTTGATGTTCAGTTTGAAGACAGGTTAAATTTTAATTTTGTAGGGGCTTTTCTTTCAGATCCAAACAAATTTGAAATGATGAGCATGAGGGGCGCTCAAATTGATAAAACTACTTTTCTACCTACCCGGATGAGAAATCTTAAGGATAGAAATTCATTTATAGAAAAATGGGTAAAGACAGGAAATTCTTATGATGGCGATTATGAACAATTTGCTGATAGCTTTTCAAGAATTTTTGTTGGAAAATCATCATTAAATCGAACTCCGGCTATCAACAACAAGCTTTCTCCAGATGCATCCAACCTCGCTCAAATAATCGGATCGATATTCGAAAGCAAAGAAAGAAGGAATGATTTCATTGAATGGTTGCGTATACTGATTCCGGAATTTGCTGATATTGAAGTCAAAAAATCCAATATAGATAGTAGCTACGATTTTTCTATATCTGAAAAAGGTTCAAGCCGTCCGTTTTCTCGAAATCTGATCTCAGACGGTACTTATAATATACTTTCTTTGATGGCTGCAGTCTATCAAACCAATCAACCTCAATTCCTTTGCATCGAAGAACCGGAGAATGGCCTTCACCCGCAAGCTATAGAATTATTGGTCGACTTCTTCAGGGAAAAATGCGAAGAAGAAGGCCATCATATCTGGCTGAACACGCATTCCCAGACGCTGGTGCGTTGCCTGGAGATTGATGAAATCATATTGGTCAATAAAATCAATGGCGCTACCCGGGCTAAACAGCTGAGAAAAGAGGACGAAGTCGACATAAAGACCGATGAGGCGTGGTTGTCCAATGCGCTGGGAGGTGGGGTGTTATGACCAAAATAGGGTTTATCTGCGAAGGACGGACTGAACAAATCCTTCTTCAATCCAACACATTTGGAAAGCTGATGGCTTCCCTAAATCTTGAATCTCTTCCCGTAATCGATGCCGGTGGCTCAGGGAATTTACTTCCTCACAATATTCAAGGTTATCTTAGCCGTCTGGAAAAAGAGGGGGCAAGGGCAATCATTATCCTTACGGATCTTGATGAAGACATTTGCATAACTGAAACCAAAAACAGGATTTCAGCTAGAGAAAAAGATATTGTGGTCATTGCCGTAAAAAAGATAGAAGCCTGGTTCCTGGCCTGTACTCCGACTATGCAGCAATTATTAGCACAGCCAGGATTTAGTTTCGACAATCCGGAAAACGAAAAAGATCCTTTTGCAACGATCAATGGTCTATTGATCACCCATACCGGAAGAGGCATCGGCAAAAAGACTGCCGGAAAGATCAAGTTGGCTACAAAGATGATGGACATGGGATTCGATCTTTCGAACGCTGCTGGTCATGCCGGATGCTCCAGTGCGCAGTACTTATTAAAGAAACTAACAGAAATAGGCAATACTTTTTAAACTCATCACCATGAGCAACGGTATCGACCCCGAATTTATCAGGGAAACTTATCAAAGAATGTCCGACGAAGAGTTGGTGCGCGTAGTCACCCAGGATGCTGTTGGCCTGACGGAAGATACGTACGAAATCATTAAAGAGGAGATTGCCAGACGAGGTCTTTCGCCCAATATTCAAAAAGGTGTGGAAGCACAACGGCAAAAGACCTATACCCTCGAAGAAATCGACCAATACTGCGAACTTATCCGCAACCTACCCTGTCCCATCAGTGGCAGGACAGATGCTCCATTGAATGCAACGTATACGGAGTCAGTGATGAGTGTTATTTTTATCACGCAATCTGAGCGCAAAGTAATCGTCGCCTGCCCTGACGAGCTCGACAAAGCCAATAATAATGCTATTACCCGAACTGCTTTGCTAGGCTGGTGGGGCATTCCGTGGGGACCCATTCGCAGCATACGGGCATTCATCCGGAATACAAGATCCAAGAAAGCCAACCGGATAGAAGGTCCCAACACCTATCTTCGTCACTTTGTGCTGGCCAGAATTGGACAGATCGAGGCTTATAAAAATGACCCCGATCGATTAATGGAGGCCATTCGCGGCTGACCTGACAAGTCTTCCCATTACAAATAATCCAGCCCATCCGGATTAATAAGGCTACCTTACAGAGACAGCTCATTCACAAAAACGCAAAAATGACTCCCCTTTTTTATGTGGCCGTCTTTGTCATTCCGACTGTCATTATCCTCGGTGTCCTTTTCTACCTGCTTCAGAAACAGAATAGTCATACGGAATTATACAGCGAGGGACTTCGCGATGAAAATAACGGCAGCTATAAAACGGCGCTGCATAAATACGAAGATGCGCTGAACGAGATCCGCAAGCTCCGGCTGGACGACAAGTTTGGGCATAAGATCGCTGCAAGAATCAGGGTGCTGCGCACGACCATCGAATACGAAAACAATTTTCAACACAGTCATAACGACCCTTCATGAATATATTAATCGTTGCTACCTCGCACACCGCGTTGGGCGACACCGGACGCAAGACAGGTCTATGGCTGGAAGAACTGGCCTTTCCATTTTATATTTTTAAAGACGGCGGTGCTGTTTTGACCCTTGCGAGTCCAAAGGGTGGAGAGGTGCCGCTGGACCCCAAGAGTGAATCTATTCTCGCCTCGACGCCGACCATCCGGCGTTTTCAGAAGGACCCTGACGGGATCTCCCTGTTAGAGCATTCGCTGACCCTGGACGCGGTGAAAGCAAACAATTACGATATGGTCTATGTCGGCGGCGGCCACGGAGCTTTATGGGATTTTCCGGACAATAAGGTGCTGTCGTCATTACTGAACGATTTTATCGGACAGCAAAAAATCATCGGGCTGGTCTCTCATGGCGTGGCCGCGCTACTGGCTCTACAAAACCATTCTACAGGTGAGCCTTTCGTCAAAGGGCGGCATGTCACCGGCTTCAGCAATAGTGAACAAAAAGTAGTTGGATTGACGGATGTCGTTCCCTTTTCGCTGGAATCCAGGCTGGTGGCCGAGGGGGCTATTTATACCAAGGGCGATGATTTCCGGACCCATACGGTAACGGACGGCAAGATCATCTGCGGTCAAAATCCGATATCCTCACTGGATGTCAGCCGGAAAATGCTGGCGCTGCTGAAAGAAACCACGAAGGCGGTGCCTGCCTAAAGATCATCGTCGTCAATGTCGTCCTGATCATCCTCATCATCTGGCGCGCGGTTACTACTGCTTTTACTGCCCACCTGCTCTTGTTCACGGTCCATGTCTTCGATCGCCACGGGCCTTGCCGTCTCATCACCGATGAGGTAGCGGGAGAAGTAATCAGCAGTACGCCACCAGAAGTATTCGGCCATATCGCCATACGCATGACGCTGGCCGGGAAGAAGGACGAAGTCGAAGCGCTTGTCGGCCTTGATCAGCGCATTCATCACCCGGATGGTGTTGCCCGGATGGACATTATTGTCGATATCGCCGGTGCACAATAGCAGATGACCTTTTAGGTTCTTTGCGATGTCGGGGTTCTTCTCAATGGAATACTGGAAGGTTGTGTCCCCCTTGTCGCTGATCATTTCCTTTACGCCATGATGTTTTTCGCTCCACCACCTGTTATAAATGGAATTATCATGGTTGCCCGATTCGGATACTGCCACTTTGAAGAAGTCGGGATAAACCAGCATGGCGGCGGTGCTCATGAATCCTCCCCCACTATGACCGAAGATGCCGACACGGTTGATATCGATGTAGGGATAGCGATCCGCCATCTGTTCGGCGGCAGCCTTCTTGTCTGCGAGTCCATAATCCCGGAGGTTACCATAGCCATAGTTGTGATACCACTTGCTGCGGGAAGGGTTACCGCCGCGATTGCCGACGGTGATAACGATCATGCCCAGCTGCGCGATACGATCCATTCGATCCATAGAACGGCCGAAAGATTTATTGACTGCCTCAGTCTGCGGACCGGGATACACGTATTCCAGGAGCGGATATTTCTTCGTAGAGTCGAAGTTGTAGGGCTTGTAGATCACGCCATAAAGATCGGTGATGCCGTCATCTGCCTTAACTTTGAATGGCTCCGGAAATTTATACCCTGCCGCCATAAGCGAACTGAGGTCGGCGGTCTCGAGGTCCATGATCTTTTTGCCGAGACTATTGAACAGAGCGGATTTCGGAACACTATTGACGCGGGACTAGTTGTCGACAAAAAACTGATGACTGTCATCCATGCTCATAGCGTGATCGAAGTCTCCGCCATCGAGCAAGGTGAGACCTGAGCCGTCGAAGTTGACCTTATACAGGTGGAGGTAATAGGGGTCTTCGCCGGGTTCCCTGTTATTGGCGGAGAAGTAGAGTATCCTTTTCTTGTCGTCGATACCGACGATGTCTTCGCAGTGAAAAGGCCCGCTGGTAATTTGGTTCTTCAGTTTACCGGCGCCGTCATAAAGATAGAAATGAGCCCAGCCGTCCTGCTCGCTCCACTCAATCAGTTCTTTCCCGCCGTCTACGAGGCCGAGGCGACGGATTTCGACGTAGGTATTCAGTCTTTCTTTTATGAGGGCAGTAGCGGCGGTATCGCCGACGTTCACTTCACAGGCGTCGATGCGGTGCAGGTCGCGGCTGGTGCGGTTGAAATAGAACTTAGTATTGGTGCCGAGCCAGAGGGTCGTGCGGTAGTCGTCGTCGCGGTGGTTCTCAGGAATGGGGGCTGCCCATATGGCAAGGTCCTGGTCCTTAAACTGGCCGGCGCTGATGAGCTGGTGAGTATAATTCGTCATGTCGAATACCATCAACTGTTCGATGGGGGACTCTTTTTCACCGGGCATCATATACTTATACGTCTCGAGGGTAGGACGGGGGTCGGCGATTGAGTTGATGACCCAGAGGTCATTGACTTTTCGCATATCCGACCTCGATAAGGCAAAATGTTTGGAATCGGGGCTCCAGAAGATCTGGGCGCCCTTGCGCTTGTCCTTGTTCTTTTCCTTATCGACGTTTGTCTCGCCGCCGCCCATGGCGCCGTTGCCGTGGTAGCTGTCATATTCCACCCCATCGGTGGTCAGAGCGTGTTCGACGATGGTGCTGTCGTCTTCGTTCTTCAGGGCCTTTACGTAGTTGGCGTGATCCATCCAGAATAAGTTGAAGTGACGGCCGAAGACGACGATGTTGCTGTCGGGAGAGATGCTGGCCCAGTTAGGTTTGTGTTTCGGCTTTTTATAGTCTTTCAGTTCGTTCAGCGTGCCGTCCGTGAGGTTGTATTCGAAGTAGTAGACCTTCTTTTCTTTTTCTTTACGGGCGCCGCCCTTTGTTGCGGCAGCGTCTTTTTTGGCGGTAGAGTCCTTTGTGTCGACGTCCTGGGTACTCTTCACTTCAAATTGTATCCAGTTCTCATCCCTGATAAATTTCAGGCTATCGAGCCCGAGGTGTTTGGCGTCGAAGGGATCTTTGACGATACGGGAAATCGCTGCCGCGATTTTATCGTTGTCAAACATGAGTTGTCGTTCTCCTTTTAAGGGGTCGACGATATACCATTTCTTTCCTTCGGTTGTCTCATACATGTACCAGAAGCGATCGCTCTTCTTCAACCAGTGTGGATCCACCGCGGTGGTGAAGATCATTTTTTCGAGTTTTTTGGAGGAGAAGCGGGCAGCGAGCTGGTAATTGGCTTTGACGGCCGGGGCTTGCTGAGCCATGAGGGTTGCCGGCAGCATTATCAGATGAAAGGTAGCCGATATCAGACATGCGATGAGAATTCGGGACATAAGCAGTTGCAATTTATACTGCTATTTATGACTTCTTTCTCATTTTGAGCTGGCATATCCACGCACGGCTACATGATCGGATGGACGGATCGGGATGCATAGATGAATCGTGAGACACGAATGCCGGCCCCGATAAGGAGATCGTCGGGAGGAAAAATTAAAACAGGGCGTAAGCCTATTTATTCATCATTTGTTTGGCCTCGATACTCAGAGTAGCGTGGGGGACGGCCCTCAACCTTGCCTTATCGATCAATTTGCCGGTGACACGGCAAATGCCATAGGTTTTATTTTCTATCCGCATGATGGCTTTTTCGAGATGGTCGATAAAAGTGATCTGACGGCTGGCCATCTGGCTCAGTTGCTCTCTCTCCATGCTCATGCTGCCATCTTCCATAGTCATGTAACGGGCATCGTCATTATCACCGCCCATTTCGTCTTTGCGGGTGATCAGACCCTGAAGATAAGCCAACTCTTTTTTAGCTGCGTCCAGTTTGCGGTTGATCAATTCTCTGAATTCTCCAAGTTCTGCATCGCTGTATCTCATAGTGGGTCCAGTTTGTTCCTCTTGATGGGTGTCTAATACTGATTTTGTAAATTCCGGCTCATATTTACGAACCGTTTTTGTCTTCATCTCTGGTATGACCACCTTCACCGGTTTGGGTGGGGCGGCAGGTTTCTTGGGTTCTGGCCTGGCCGCCACAGGCGGCGGGGTAGCAACGACGGGCTTACCAGTCGTTACAAGGGGGGCCGGCTTGACGATCGGGGGGGCGGTCGGCTGAGCAACGGGCTGCGATTTCACGACCTGCGTTTTGGGTGCAGGACTGGGAGCAGGGGTTGGCTTAACGGCCGGCGAGGCCTTTCCGACAGCAGAGGTCTTGGAAGTAGTGTTAACGACTGGTTTCGCTATATTGGATACAGTAGGTTTTTTTGTAGGCACGGTAACGGTTTTTTTTGCCGGTGGTGTAGGAGCAACCTTTTTAGCTACGGGTTTAGCAATACTCTTAGCTGCCGGAGCCTTTTTGGCGGGCTTACCGTTGCCTGACGAGTGGGCAGGTTTGGTAGCCGCTTTTTTGGCCGGAGCTATTTTCTTGACATTAACCGTCTTTTTAGCGGGCTTTGCCGCTTTCTTCTTGGTTGCCATACAGTTAGGCTTTTTTAGTAACTAACACTTTTAAAAGAATATCATTCACTTCAATTTCGGTGCCATTAGCTGGTTCTTTAACCAATTCAAGGGAATCTGCCAAAATTTCCGTGCAAATATATTCATTAAAAGTGGTTAAGGAATCCTTGAGAGCGGGTACGTCTGTAACTTTTACTAAAATTCTGTCCGTCAGGTCGTATCCATTGTCTTTTCGGATCTTCTGAATACGATTGACGAATTCTCGGGCATTGCCTTCCTGGGCTAGTTCGGGGGTAACGGTCACATCGAGGGCGACCGTCAGGGCGTTTTTATTGGCCACCACCCAACCTGGGATATCCTCACTGGTGATTTCTACATCATTAAGCGACAATATTATGGGTTCTTTATCAATAAATAAAGTAATATGGTTATCTTTTTCCAATTTTGCTATCTCTTCCTGCGTAAATTGACCAAGAGCCACGCTGACGGCCTTCATTTTAGCTCCAAGTCGTTTGCCGAGAGCAATAAAGTTGGGCTTGATCTTTTTCTTGATAAACCCTTCGCTGCCATTGAGGTATTCGAGGGCCTTGACATTGACTTCGGCCCGGATCAGGTCTTCTACTTTTTCCAGCTGCTGGCGCATAGCGGTATTCAACACGGGGATGAGGACCTTTTGCAGGGGTTGACGAACCCTGATATTCACCTTTTTACGCAAGGAAAGGATGAGGGAAGAAGCGTCCTGGGCCATTTGCATGCGTTCTTCGAGGGCCTCGTCGATAAAGGACGGGGTGGCGACGGGAAAGTCGGCATGGTGGACGGAAACTGCGTTGATCCGACCAGTGACCTGGTTAAGGTTGGTGAACAGCCAGTCTGACAAGAAGGGCGAAATGGGGGCCATAAGGCGGCTAATGACTTCGAGACATTCATACAGCGTCTGGTAGGCGCTGATCTTATCCTGTTCGTATTCCCCTTTCCAGAACCGGCGGCGGCAAAGGCGGACATACCAGTTGCTGAGGTGTTCATCGACGAAATCTTCTACCAGGCGGCCGGCTATGGTAGGTTCATAATCGTCCAGGCTGGCGGTCACTTTGGTTATCAATGTGTTGAGTGAAGAAAGGATCCATCTGTCAATCTCCGGCCTCGCAGCGGGCGGGATATAAGCCTCCTTAAAGGCGAATCCATCCACATTGGCATAGAGGACGAAGAACTGGTAAGTATTATATAAGGTGCCGAAGAATTTGCGCTGGACCTCCCGAATGCCTTCGAGGTCGAACTTCATACTTTCCCAGGGGGAGGCATTGGTAATGAGGTACCAGCGGGTAGCATCAGCGCCATACTGATCGATGGTCTTGAAGGGATCGACGACGTTCCCGAGACGTTTGGACATTTTATTGCCATTCTTATCCAGGACCAGGCCGTTGGATACGACGGTTTTATAGGCGAGGCCGGGATAGCGGGCTTCGAGTTGGGCGGTTGAGAGCTGGGTTCCGGCAGGCTGGGAAGCTGAGGCCGGGAGCTGAAGGCCTTTCAGTTCCTCATGAACCGACTCCTTTATAAGGGCGGCAATCGCATGAAGGGTATAGAACCAGCCGCGGGTCTGGTCGACGCCTTCGGCAATGAAGTCGGCAGGGTAATTTTGCGCGAAAACCTCTTTGTTTTCAAATGGAAAATGCCATTGAGCATAAGGCATGGCGCCGCTGTCGAACCAGACGTCGATGAGATCCGACACTCTTTTCATAGGCAGTCCTTTGGGACTGACGAGGGTGATGTCGTCGACATAAGGCTTGTGCAGGTCGACCGTCAATCGTTTGGCATACGCCGTCGGTGTTTCGCCGGCATCAGGCTGCATAAATCCTGCGGCGACAGATTTTGTGATTTCAGCTTGCAACTGGGCGATCGAGGAGATGCACATCTCTTCGCGGTCTTTTCCGTCTTCGGCCTCCGTGCGCCAAACGGGCAAAGGGGTGCCCCAATACCTGCTACGGCTAAGATTCCAGTCGACCATATTCTCCAGCCAATTGCCAAAGCGGCCTTCACCGGTGCTTTTGGGCTTCCAGTTAATGGTTTTATTCAATTCTACCATCCTGTCTTTCAATGCAGTCGTCCGGATAAACCAGGCATCGAGCGGATAATAGAGAACGGGTTTGTCGGTACGCCAGCAATGGGGATAGTTGTGTTCGTATTTTTCAACCTTGAAAGCCCGATTTTCCTTTTTGAGCTTTACGCTGATATCGACGTTGACATCCACGTAGTTAGGGTCGTCTTTATAGTTCTTGACATAGCGGTTACTAAATTCGCCAAGGCCTTCGATGAATTTTCCCTGTTTATCGACCATCACAAGGATGCCGATGCCGAATTTCTTTCCTACTTTATAGTCATCCGCGCCGAAAGCGGGGGAAGTATGCACGATTCCGGTACCGTCTTCGGTGGTGACGAAATCCCCGGAGATGACTCTGAAGGGATCGCCGCCGGATTTTTCTGCGGTGTTGGCTTCGAAGGGCATTAATTGTTCGTAGCGGAGCTCTTCCAGTTCGCTGCCTTTGAATTCACCGAGGATTTTCCAGGGAAGAATTTTAGTATCGGGGGTATAGGCGTCGAAGGCTGCATGCTCGCCTTCAGGTTTGAAGTATTTGCCTATCAGGGCTTTGGCGAGGATGACGTTGGCCGGTTGGTGGGTATAGGGATTGAAGGTCCTGACCAGTACGTAGTCGATTTTCGGACCGACAGTGAGGCCCAGATTCGAAGGCAGGGTCCAGGGGGTTGTCGTCCAGGCCATGAAGAATACCTCATCCTGGCCGGCGAGTTTGAAAAGGAATTCGCTGCGGGGATCACGGGCAGCCTTAAACATGGCGACGACCGAAGTGTCTTTAACGTCCTTATAGCAGCCGGGCTGGTTCAATTCGTGACTGCTGAGGCCCGTGCCAGCGGCAGGCGAATAGGGTTGGATGCTGACGCTCTCATACAAGAGGCCTTTTTTATATAATTCGCCCAGGATCCACCAAAGTGATTCTATGTATTTGTTTTCGAAAGTGATATAGGGGTTTTTGAGGTCAACCCAGTAACCCATCATACGGGTGAGGTCATCCCATTTGTCCTTATATTTAAGTACTTCGCGGCGGCAGGTCTCATTATATTCCGCCACAGAAATGGTCTTGCCAATGTCATCTTTGGTGATGCCCAGCATTTTCTCCACGCCTAGCTCGACAGGGAGGCCATGGGTATCCCAGCCACCTTTGCGTTTTACCTGAAATCCCTTCATGGTTTTGTAACGGCAGACCAGATCTTTGAGGGTTCTGCTAATGACATGATGGATACCCGGTAATCCGTTAGCACTGGGAGGGCCTTCGTAGAACACGAATGGAACTGCACCATCCCTTAACTCGATGCTTTTTTCGAAAGCCCTGTCCTCCTCCCACCGGGCCAGTATTTCCTGGCCGATGGCGGGTAGATTCAATTGCTGGTATTCCTTGTATTTATTGGCCATATGGGACGCAAAATTACGAAAAACGAAGGGATTATAGGAGCTTCAATAAGCTGAGGAATGTTAGGTGTCCTGGAGCATCTAAGTGTTAATTGATTGCAAAAACCTGCCATAGAAAGGCATAAAAAAGTAAATTTGTGTCGCAGTTATCCACATATAAAAGGTTTTGGCACAATTTATGGTCAGTTATTGGGCAGAAGACAGAAAGTAATCCGGGATCCAATCCCGACTCATACATAAGATATTATTAACTCTTTCTACGGTTTAGGGTTTAGGGGTTAAAAAGGGGGGTATTCCTACTCCCCTTCCTTTTACAAATCCCAAGCTACCTCTGGTGGCTCGTCTGTAAGACAGACATTAGAGATTCCTACCGTTTTAGCTTCATTTTTCCTTATTCCGTGTCACCTTATTCGATGCTTATCCGTAGCCATCCCGTTTTTAATCTCTGATATTACCTGCAAAAAAACCGCTCGTCAAGCACCATGCCTCACCAAGATCTCAATTCCTGAATGACCATTCATTAATAAATTCAGTTCCGGAAAAGCTTCCTTTTTTACCCCGGATGTGATTTATAGCCCCTCGGGTTCAAATAACCCGGGGGGCTATAATGTTTTTGTGATGTCCTCCAGGAGTGATTTACTTTCTCGAGCGGATGATCTTATAAATTTTTATAGCGCTCATCAGGATGATGACAAACAGTACGAGGCCGAGGAGGCCCCACGCCCAGCTCATATTTTGCTTTACCACTGCGAGCATGACGATCGCCACGAGAAAAATGGTGGCTACTTCATTCCAGATGCGCAGTTGCTGGGAAGAGTAACGGAATATGCCCTTCATCTGTTGACGGTAAATGGCCTGAAGGGAAAAATGGTATCCATACAGTCCGATAACAAAGCATAGTTTGATCATCAGCCAGGTGGGCATCGATCCCATGAGTATCCACATCCATGGGCCGAAGATAGCAGTCAGGATTGCGGACGGCCAGGTAATGCCAAGCCACAATCTGCGGGTCATCAATTGCAGTTGTGGCAACAGAATGCCTCTTTCAGGCTCGTCTTTCGCGGCAGCTTCCGCATTATAGACAAAGAGCCGGACAATATAAAACAGTCCGCTGAACCAGGTAACGATAAAAGTGATGTGCAGCGCCTTAATATAATTATACATGCGAGAAGGATTGGCTCTATCTGTTATTCCAGGATCATCGATTTGTCACCTGCTGCGTAATCACTGACCCAGCCCGCCAATGCCTGTACCCACAGCGGGTGAGTATTGAGGCAGGGTATCATAGCATAAGATTCTCCACCCGCATTCATAAAAGTCTCTTTACCGCGGATGGCTATTTCTTCCAACGTCTCGAGGCAGTCGCTGACAAATGCGGGACAAAGGATCAATAGTTTTTTGATCCCTTCCTTCGGCATCTGTTCGAGACGAATATCGGTGAACGGTTCCAGCCAACCTTTACCCAGTCGTGACTGGAAGGAATTGCTGTATTTGCCTTCGGGTATATCCAGGAGACGAACTATTTCCCTGGTCGTGGTGAAGCATTGATGGCGGTAGCAGGTGGCATGTGCAGGCGATGCCGTTGCACAACAGGCTGCCGATCCGAGGCAGTGAGATTTGGTAGGATCGGTCTTTTTAATATGTCTCCCCGGTATACCATGATAGGAAAAGAGAATATGGTCATACTCTCCTGCCAGGTAAGGCCGGATCTGCTCACTTAGGGCCTGCAGGTAGTGGGACTCATTATAAAAAGGTTTAATAAATGTCAGCTGGAAAGGGTACTTATTCTTCCGGTGGATGGTCGTTGCATATTCCACGGCGGTCTCATACGAAGCCATAGCGTAGTGAGGATAGAGGGGGATCGCGATGACCTCCTGCAGATCCGGCATTTTTTCCAGCAGGCGGACACAGGCCGCCTCCATCGAGGGGTTACCGTAACGCATAGCTATTTCCACGGGAGCGTCTACCTGTCCCTGCAAGGCTGTCTGTAATTGGCGGGTCAGCACGATGAGGGGAGAGCCTTCTTTCGTCCAGATCGTCTGATAGGCCTCTGCGGATTTAGCCGCCCGGAAAGGGACGATGATCCCTCCTACCAGGATCTTGCGGAAAAGATACGGGTAATCGATGACCCTTTTGTCCATGAGGAATTCCATTAAATACCGGTG
>JAMFSL010000339.1 GCA_026225275.1 Puia dinghuensis | reverse complement strand
CTAAAACTAAAAAATGATGTTGAAGCCGCCTGGCATGAATTACAGGCTTGGTATCACCATCAAATGATATTGAAAGCATCGGCATTATTTCAATATGCCACTAAAAAGGCGGCAGAATATGGTTGGGAGTTTGGTGGAGCTATTGCAGGACACATCATCGGAAAATATCCTCATGAACAGCCACTGGACCCCCAAAGCCTGGAATTAGATATCCATCCGGATAACCCGAACGATATATTCCTGCATGATGAAGATGGTAACGAACGGCACTGGATCCTGGAACTGCAGTTTATAGATAGAGAGAACGAAATAGGCGGTTATTTTGAACAACTGCTATAACACACCAGAACATTAAACATTGTTCATCGAACCCTGAATCCAGGTCTTCAGTATAATTCTACTGATTTCACAGTCAACAATGATAACAGCCTGTAAGATGCAAATCTTACAGGCTGTTTTGCTTTTACCCCCCCCTCAAACTATATATTACTCTTTTTAACCATCCTGGTGTTAAAATTATCGCCCCCGCCACCCACCTCTTGGACCACTCCAACCAAATTCATACCTTCAGATCTCATATTCCCATGAGCCCAATCTGCAACCCCATCTTACGGCATATAGCTTGTCTGGCCCTCCTGCTCACCCTTCTGAGCCATAGGGTCCAAAGCCAGAACCTCGTGCCGAACCCTTCCTTTGAAGACGTCAATATGTGCGCCGAATACGGTCAGCCTTGCAGCCCCTCCGCCTGGTTTTACCTGAGCCGCAAGCTCACGACCGGCTATTTTCCCCGATACCCCTCCGCCACAGGCGCCCGGCACCTCCAAATGGTAGCCGTGAGCCGGCAGACCGCCAACCGACAGTATTGGGAGACCATGCTCCTATGCCCGCTGAAAGCTGGAGAAAGATACAGCATCAGCCTGAAGATCGCCAGCCCCGAGACCCAAACGACACTTAGCAAGCATTGTCCCAACCTCCGCGATATCGGCTTCTGGTTTACCGACCGCTTTGTCTTTGTACAGGGCGATTCCCTCCTGCAGCCACGAAGCTTTCTTTCCTTTACAGGCGCGTCGACAAATGACCTTAAGAATGGCTGGTTTGAAATCAAAAAGGAGTTCGTGCCAACCACTAATTCGACTATCCTCATCATCGGAAACTTCATCCGCATGGCCAACATCGATATCATGGACCAACGCGGAGCGACAACACCCACCATCGATATCCTGGTAGACGATATCGCTGTCATACCGCTCAAAACGTATTCTTGCAATACCGAAAAGAAAATCAAGGATTCGCTATACGCCATCACCTGGCGACATTCCGAGCATTGGCCGCCTACCGCAGAAGAGGATACTTTCCCCCGGAGGAGCAACCCAGTCGATGATACCCTGCACCGGACAGACAAGGCGGAATATCCCGACACCACAGCGCATTCACCACAACCGATGCCGACGTCTCAGCCCGATACCATCATCCTCCATAATATCCAGTTCGATTTCGACAAGTACCTGATACAAAATCCGGATACCCTGCAGCGATACAGCACACTCCTCACCAGGCCCGGCATCAGGAAAGTACAAGTCGTAGGTTTTACCGATGATGTAGGCTCGCCGGCCTATAACCTGGATCTTTCCCAAAAAAGGGCGCAGGAAGTCGCTCGCCTGCTTTCCTCGAAATTCAATATCAATCCGGCATTGATCGAGACCGAAGGCAAAGGTATCTCCAAGGACTACCCGACAAGAGAGCTCAACAGACGCGTGGAGATTTACATTTTCCACTAATAACTTGACAGTCACACAAAGGATCACACCTGTAAAAGGATCACACCTGTAAAAGGATCACGCCTGTAAAAAGATCATTATCTTTAGAAAAATCCCCTGTTTATGCATAAGCTTTTTTACCTATTTGTAGCGATTGCCTTCCTCACCGCATGCAATAACTCCAACCCCGATTCTCAGATAAAAAGTTCTGTTGCTATAACAGGAATCGATTCCTCCATAAAGCCCGGCGATAATTTCTTTCGCTATGTCAACGGTCATTGGTACGACACCGCAAAAATCGCCGACGACCAGGCAGGCGTGGGTTCTTATTCATTCCTGAACATCCCCCAAAAACAACTCCTGCAAAATATCCTGGATAGTGTTTCAAAAACAACCAATGCCCCCGGAAGCATCGACCAGAAAGTAGGGGACTTCTACGCTTCCGGTATGGATACCGCAACCATTAACCAGCGCGGGTACCAACCCATCCAGCCCATACTCGGCCGTATCGACGCCATCAGCGATGTGCCGTCGCTTATGAAGTTTGTCGCAACCGAATTGAAAACAAGTAACCGCTCCATAATCGGTTTTGGCATTTCACCTGATAATAAGAACAGCAACATCAACATCGCCGATGTTCACCAGACAGGTATCGGCCTGCCTAACAGAGATTATTATTTTAAAACAGATTCGCCTACACTCCACATTCAACTGGCGTATCAGAAATACATCAGCACCTTATTCCAATTGACCGGCAATGACCCTGCCTCTGCTACAAAAAATGCAGCTATTGCCTATGGTATCGAAAACCAATTAGCCGCATCACATAAAACAAATATCGAGATGAGGGCTATCGATGCCAATTACCATAAACTGGCAGTAGCATCCATCAACAAAACACAACCCAACCTGGGCTGGACAACACTGTTGGCAAACCTGGATGCAAAGACCGATTCCATCGATATGTCCCAACCCGCCTATTACGACAAGTTAAATGCACTGCTGACATCCATTCCCATCAATGACTGGAAAATTTATCTGAAGGCACGTACCCTGGAGAACTACGCGGATGCGCTGAGCAAGCCCTTCACGGATGCCTCATTTGAGTTTACCAAAGTGTTATCAGGGCAGGCTATACAGAAATCCCGCCAGCAAATCATGACCGACGGCGTAGATCGGTCACTAGGCGAGGCCCTGGGCCAATTGTATGTCCGGCGTTATTTCAACGAAGATGCAAAACAGCGTGTGTTGGCACTCGTCAACAACCTGCAAAAATCTTTCGAAAACAGGATCAATCATCTTGATTGGATGAGTGACAGCACCAAACAAAAAGCAAAAGAAAAATTATACGCCATTACCAAAAAGATCGGTTACCCTGATAAATGGCGGGATTACGGTAAGGTGCAGATCGACAGAACGAAATACTTCGAAAATCTACTCTCGCTCGGCGAGGATAATTATCAATTTGAATTGGCAAAATTGAATAAGCCGGTTGATAGAACAGAATGGAGTACAACACCCGCTACAGTTACCGCCTATTATAATCCCCCTTCCAACGAGATCGTTTTCCCGGCTGGCATTTTGCAATTCCCCTATTTTGATTTTTCCGCAGATGACGCCCTCAACTACGGAGGTATCGGGATGGTGATCGGTCATGAAATGACGCACGCTTTCGATGACCAGGGGGCACAGTATGATAAGGACGGTAACGTAAAAAACTGGTGGGCAAAGGAGGATTACGATAAGTTCAGGGCAAAAACCCAAAGCCTCATTGACTTATACAGTTCCTTTACTGTTTTGGATAGTGTTCATATTAAGGGAGCCATGACAATTGGCGAAAATACGGCCGACAACGGTGGAATTGCTATTGCCTATGATGCGTTCAAGATGACTCCGCAGGGAAAAGATTCCGTCAAAATCGATGGCTTTACCCCCGACCAACGCTTTTTTCTTTCCTTCGCCAGGATCTGGCGCGTGAAAACAAGAGATGCGTTCCTCCGCACATACGTCAACACCAACCCCCATTCGCCGGCCATGTGGCGTGTCAATGGCCCGCTGATGAACTTTGCCCCCTTTTACAACGCATTCAACGTCCAGCCCGGAGATAAAAATTATAAATCCGAAGCTCAAAGAATAAAGATCTGGTAGAATACCCCCCCTTATGTAATTTCCGCGAGGCATGCATCTTATGAGAAATGCCTCCCATGTTACAGCGATTAATGACGCCCTCCGACCCCCGATGGTTCCAGGTCCTCTTCCAGACCTTCTTCCTGAGTTATGGCCTCCTCTTCCTTCATTGGACTCCGGAGTGGCCACATTATATCGCCAGCATCGGCGGATGCCTGGCTTTTACTTACATCGCCGAAACCATTCGGCGACGCCACTTCCCACCCTTCCGGGGCACGGATATCGGCCGGGTGGATATGGCGGCTGCCGGCTGGAGCTCCTGGGGGCTCAGCATCCTGATCAGCGCCATGAGCCTCTGCCTGCTGCTTAGGACCAATCATGCCTATACCAGCCTGCTGGCAGCCTTCCTGACCGTGATATCAAAATATGTTTTCCGGTTCAGGCACCGGCATCTCTTCAACCCTTCAGCCTTTGGCATTGTCGCCACCCTGCTCATCACCGGGGACGCCTGGCTTTCTCCCGGCCAATGGGGTAATAAAATAATGCTTGTTTTCCTGGTCCTGACCCTCGGGGCTATCGTAGTGACCCGGGTGCAGAAACTCGACACCAGTCTCACCTTCCTGTTGACATGGTGCGGCCTGTTATACTGGCGCCAGGTGCTGGTATTGGGATGGCCGGAGGATTATTTTTGGCATTCCATCAGCAATGGCGGCCTGCTGCTATTTAGTTTCTTCATGATCAGCGACCCCAAAACTTCTCCCAATCATCCCGTGGCGAGAGTGCTTTGGGCAATGGGGATCGCCGCCCTCTCCTTTTATCTGTCCGCTTTTCGATATGTGAACAATACACCCCTCTGGATACTCATAGCCGGAGCCCCTCTTGTCCCGATCCTCGACAGGGTCTTCCGGGCCCGGAGCTTCGAATGGCCAACCAGTAACACCTTTTTCTTTTCTAAACTTAAAAACAATTTTATGCGTACAACCATGAAAAAGTTGGCTGCTTTAGTCATATTGATGGCTATGATCAGCAACCAGGCAATGGCCTTCTGCGGATTCTATGTCTCGAAGGCCGATGGCACCTTAAAAAACAAGACCTCCCAGGTGATCCTCGTCAAAGACGGAGACAGAAGTACCGTCACTATGTATAATGATTTCCAGGGCGACCTCAAGGATTTTGCGATGGTAGTGCCGGTACCTGTCGTGTTGAAAAAGAACGATATTAAGGTCGTCGACCAATCCATCTTCGAAACCCTGAATGACTACAGCAAGCCCAGGCTGGTCGAATACTATGATGAAAACCCCTGTGAATTGCGTGACTATGAAATGCTCAGAAGCAGCGCGCCAGGGAGTGCCTTAAATGACGTAGTCGTTATCGGCTACGGCGCCGCAAAAAAGCATGGCGTCACCATCGAAGCCAAATACATCGTCGGCGAGTACGACATCCTCATCCTCAGCGCCAAAGAGTCTTCAGGCCTCCAAACCTGGCTGGCAGAGAACGGGTACAAGATCCCTGCCGGAGCCGAAGAAGTCCTCGACCCCTATATCCGGAGCAACATGAAATTCTTCGTCGTCAAAGTGAATGAAGAAGAAAAAAAGAAACTGCCGGGAAATTTTCTGCGGCCGATCCAGATCTCCTTCAATTCACCCAAATTCATGCTGCCCATTCGCTTGGGAATGGCTAATGCAGAAGGCGACCAGGACATGATCGTCTATGCGTTCAGTAAAACAGGCAGGATCGAATGCACCAACTATCCCACCGTATCCCTGCCGACCGCCAGGAACGTTCCCTTGTTCGTCCAGAACAACTTCGCGAATTTTTACTCCAACCTTTTCCAGTACCAATGGTTCGGCGCCGGCAAATCTGCGGCCATGCTCGAATATGCCTGGGATGTCAGCCCCGTCAACAATGTGAAGTGCGATCCATGCATAGCCAGAGCACCCAATACCCGCGACCTCGTACAGGCAGGAGTGGGATGGGTGGGTGCATCGCCACAGTCCCCTGATGATCCTGAAAACGAAGAGTCAGCTCATCCCGCCAAAGTCTATTTCACCCGCCTGCATGTACGGTACAACCGGAAGGCATTTCCGCAGGACCTGTTCTTCGAGGAGACAGCCAATACCGGTAATTTCCAGACCCGCTACATCATTACCCACCCCGCCATAGGCGACTTAAGCTGTGCGGCCGGAAAAAAATACACCGGCGACTTGAAGGAAAAACGCGAGGATGAATTGAAAATGCTGACTTATCTAACCGGGAAAAGCTACAAAGACTGGGATATCGTCGCAACGGCAGAAGAAGAAAAATCCCTCCCGGCCACGGACTCCTATGCCGCCGCAGCCCTCGCAATCAGAAATGAACGACCCCGCAACAACGGCATGCTCATAGCCAGTATCGGCATCGTTGGGCTATTGTCGATGCTCGGTCTGCGCATCCGAAGTCACGATAAAACCCGGCAATCCGCTTAGGTTTAAAGGGCGTAAAAAATAAAGTTGCAACCTGTAACGTAATAGGTTACATTTGCATATGATCGCCAGCATACAACATAAGGGCCTTAAACTCCTATGGACGAAAAATGATGCATCCAGACTGCCTGCAGTACAGGTCAAAAAGATCAGAAATATCCTTATATTGTTGCATGGCGCGGAAAAGGTA
Source organism: Puia dinghuensis (assembly GCA_026225275.1). Taxonomy (GTDB): domain Bacteria; phylum Bacteroidota; class Bacteroidia; order Chitinophagales; family Chitinophagaceae; genus Puia; species Puia dinghuensis_B. The sequence continues at coordinate 141 of JAMFSL010000339.1, read as the reverse complement.
GAGGATCTAAATTATCCTGGTGCAGGCTTGCATCCTTTGAAAGGTGATTTGAAAGGCTATTGGTCCGTAACGGTCACCGGCAATTACAGGATCATTTTTAGATTTGAAAATGGAAATGCTCATTTAGTAGATTACCTTGAT
>JAMFSL010000055.1 GCA_026225275.1 Puia dinghuensis | reverse complement strand
TATAGATTTCCCGGTCGAGATCCGCCTGGCTCAGGTTTTCGTCGGCCCTGGCCCGGTCGACGGTGGCCCCTTTCAGCCCGAAGGTGACCAGGTCATATTCATTGAAGAAAAAAGCCATGTTTCCTCCGGCGGCCTGGGAATTATTGGTCGGATTGATGCCGCTGGAAACTGAAGGGATCAGGCCGAAGGAATAATACGATCCGGGCAGGGCATTGTCCGTGCCGACCAATACTTCATCCCCTACGTACGAATTGGGAAGATAGGCATCCCGGGCATCCCGGATGCCAGCCTTCGCAGCATCGACCAACGCCTTTTTTTGACGTAGAACCGGTAAATGATGTTGCGCCGAGTCGATTAGGGCCGGTAAGGAATAGGACTGAGGCGAGGTCTGCTGCGCCAAAATAGTCAGCGAAGGACTCAGCAGTAGAATGCTGCAAGCCCATAGCGACTTTCTTATACAGAAAGTAACCATACAATGAATTGAAAGTGATAAATGAAATCAGGTTGCGTCAGACTAGGCCATAGCAGGAGGGCCTCGCAACGAATAAGCTAAAATAGCAGAGGAAGGCAGCACGTCATTCCCGGAGGTTCCGAGTCTTACAGGCGTGATGCGTCTTTCGGGAATGACGGGAGAAAAAATAGGGCAGGGCGGAATATTTTCCTGGTGATACCGCTTGTTCAACCGGAACCCGGGAAATGATCCGGAATGAAGAGGAGAGCTTTTAACCACCGAATGCACAGAGTCCTGTTTTGCATTCGGCTGCCCTTCAAAATTGTAGAAGGACTCTACGGAAAAGAATACTCCGTATACACCACATAAAAGGGCATAAAACAGGAACTTAGATATTCTTTTTTTGTTCATTTCTTGACCGGCTGTAAATGTAGCTGTAAAATCCATGCCATGTTGCTGCCATTTTGTTAATGCCAGATCAGCCAGTATACCAACGCAGCCAGTAAAGCACTGACTGGAATGGTCAGGATCCAGGCCCACACGAGGTTGATGGTGACACCCCATCGGACGGCCGACATGCGTTTGGTGGCGCCCACGCCGATAATAGCGCCGGTGATGGTATGGGTCGTACTGACCGGAATACCCAGGTATTGGGTAAGAAATAGGGTAATTGCCCCCGCCGTCTCGGCACAGACGCCTTCCAGCGGACTGACCTTCGTGATCCGGCTGCCCATGGTCTTGACGATCCGCCAGCCCCCGCTCATGGTGCCCAGCGCAATGGCCGAGAAACAGGCGATGGGCACCCAGTTGGGAACGTTCCGGACATTGTCTAGATCTCCATGCGCCACCAACGCCGCCGCAATGATGCCCAGTACCTTCTGAGCGTCATTTCCGCCATGTCCCAAGCTCAGCAAAGCAGAGGATAATAATTGCATCCTGCGGAACCAGCCTTCCGCTTTGTAGGGATGGCTGCGCCGGAACAGGTTAACGATCAAAATGGTGATAATCAGCGCAACGACAAAACCGATCAGGGGCGCCAGTACGATAAAGCAGAAGGTCGGTATCACGCTGCCATAATCGATCACATTCTTTCCGTGTACCACCCATCCGCCGGCATGTGCCAATGCGGCGCCTACGAACCCGCCCATCAGCGTATGCGACGAACTGGAAGGGATGCCCAACCACCACGTTAGCAGGTTCCAGATGATGGCGGCGATCAGCCCGGAAAAAATCACCGGCAGCGTGACAAAATCCCGGTCGACAAAATGGGCGATGGTATTACCGATCTTAAACTCCCCGATAAAATATTTGAAAATGAAAAAAGCCGCAAAGTTGAAAATGGCAGCCCATAATACCGCCTGGAAAGGAGTCAGCACTTTCGTGGAGACGATAGTGGCAATGGAAATAGCCGCATCATGAAACCCGTTGATGTAGTCGAATACCAGTGCAAGTATAATGATGGTAGAAAGAAAGATCATGGAGGTAATGGGTTTGCAGAGCTGGCAGCCGGCTTCAGGCGTACTTAATAATAATAGATTCGATGACGTTGGTCGCATCCTCACATTTATCCGTCACGATCTCCATCACCTGGTAGATATCCCGCTTCTTGATCACTTCCTTGGCATCCGGCTCCATCTCGAACAACCGCTCGATACTCATATCGAAAACGTCATCCGCCTGGTTCTCCAGGCTGTTGACCCGGACCAACGCATCGGTGATCGCCCGCATATCCCGCATATTCCTCAATTCCCTCACCGCCCCACGGATCTGTACCGATCCCTGTTCGATCAGGTCCGCCATCTTTTGAATACCCGCATCATTGGGATTCACCTTATAGAAATTGATTTTTTTGGCGGCAGAATAAATATAATCACAAATATCGTCCAGTGCACTCGCCAGGTAATGAATATCCTCCCGGTCGAATGGGGTAATGAAATTCCTGCCCAGTTCGGTAAATATCCGGTGCGTGAACTCATCATTGACATGCTCCTGCTCTTCCAGCTGTAGAATGAGTACGGCCCGCTTGTCATAATCCGGTTCTGATACCACCGCTTTTAATAAGGCGCCCATCCTCGCCACAGTGTCCGCTACTTCTTCGAAGAGGGAATAAAAGACCTTGTCTTTCGGCATGAATAGTTGAACAAATGCATTAAATCCCTTCATTCTGACAAAATAAAAGGAATGTGTGATGGTAAATGGCTAAATCATCGTTTGATAATGATTTCTTAATATCAAAGCTATTGTTAGCCAATTATTTTCCCAATTTGGAGTGTCGTCTTTAGAATTAAAAAAAACATACCTTTATAAAATCCTCAAAGACAGTCTTTAACGAACGCTCTTCTCTCCACCGTCGCTCCTTTTTGGAAAGTGTTAACACTAAGGTAATATTCCCTTAACATTCGGGTCATTGGTTAAACATTCTTTTGCATCCAATTTAACGAAGCAAAAGAACCGCAAAACTTATTTTAAACGAACCAAGACTTTTATGAAACGTAACTTTTCGCGACAGCTTTTATTTATCGCTGTTTTTCTATTTTTAACCATCGCTTCCTTCGGTCAGGCCCAATTTCTGTTTTCCGACTCTGCTTACAGAGCCGCAGCTAACAACAGCGGACGCATCTGGGGCTATGTCTTTGGCGATTATTATTATAAGTCTCACGCCGATTCGCTCAATAGGGGCGGCAGCAACCAGTACAGCGGTATCCCGCAAAGCAGGAACGCTTTCCAGTTCCGCCGTCTTTACCTGGGATATGATTATAATTACAATAGTAAGTTTTCATCTGAGTTGTTGTTGGCCGCAGAAGACAATTTCCCTGCCTACAATGCTCCCGGTCAAACGGCCACCAATGGGGATCAGCTCTCCAACGGTAAAGAGACCTTCTTTATTAAATTAGCCAACGTGCGGGTGAAGAACCTCTGGAAGGGAACGGACGCGGTAGTCGGTCTGCAAACCACACCTGCCTTCGCCCTGTTGTCAGAAAGAATTTGGAACTATCGCTCCATTGAAAGGACGATCGCCGATATCCGCCGTACTCCTTCCTATGATTTCGGTGTAGGCCTGCAGGGACACTATCTCAATAACTCCCTTGGTTACAACTTGCTAGCCGCTAACGGCACCAGCGACAAAACGGCCAGCAGCAGCTTCAAATGGTTCTATGGAGACGTTTGGGCCAGTTTAGCGAATCATACGATCATTTTGGACTTGTATGCAGATTATCAGCGCCTGAACTGGACGCCGGGCTATCATCATGACCGCCAGATGATCAAGGGCTTTATCGCTTACAATACCTCGCCCATCACGATCGGTGTCGAAGGCTTTATCAACAACATCCGTGCAGATGTTAAAGCCACTAAGATCGGTGGTGGCGCTGATACGATCGCCACAATGGCGAACGGTATCTCCTTCTATGCACATGGAGACATCGTTCCGACCAAACTCCGGTGGTTTGCCCGCGTCGATCTGTACAATCCCAACTCTAAGGTCAACAACAGCAAGTATACGGCCTATTCCGGTGTGAGCTCACCTAGTGCCTACGAGACCCCGGGTTACAAGTACAGCTATGCCGGCTCCACGACAGGTGCACCGACGGGTGAAACCAGCACCGGCGATCCGACCTCGAAAGAAACTTTCCTCACCGCCGGTTTCGACTTCATGCCTTTCAAGGACATTCATTTCCAGCCCAATATCTGGTATTCGCATTATGCTTCTCAGCTGACATCTACCATGGCGGGATATGGCCCCAATAATGAAGACGTGGTCTGGAGATTAACCTTCTTCTTCGTATTCGGCAGGCACTACAGCAACACCTTCAACCAGTTATAAGCGCACCCAACACTCAAACTGATAGTTATGAAAATGAATTTGCTCAACCTGAAAAACGCCTTTGCGATCGTAGCTTTGATTGCCAGCACGGGTCTTGTTTCCTGTGGCGGCGGTGGTAGCACCTCCGGCTCGGACAGCACTGCTTCGGCCTCAGGCAATGATGACGCACTCATCGGCGCCGGCAGCTCTTTCGACAACCCACTGTTTTCCAAACAGTTTTCAGAGTACAACAAGACCTCTGGCCTGAAAGTCAACTACCAATCCGTCGGCTCCGGGGCCGGGATCTCGCAGTTGACGAATAAGACTGTCGACTTCGGTGCTTCCGACGCCCCAATGAACGGCAAACAGGATTCCGCCCTGACCGCTCCTGCCATTCACATTCCGGTTACCGCCGGTGCTGTGGTGCTGAGCTATAACCTGCCGGACGTAAAGGATACCCTCCAATTGTCTCCGGACGTACTGGCCGGGATCTTCCTGGGTACGATCACCAAATGGAACGATCCTAAGATCGCCGCCACCAACAAAGGCGTTAAGTTGCCTTCAACAGGCATCGTGATCGCTCACCGTTCGGACGGCAGCGGTACTTCCAACATTTTCACTACCTATCTGGCTAAGGTCAGCACCGACTGGAATACCAAGGTCGGCCATGGCTCTTCCGTTAACTGGCCCGTAGGATTGGGTGGAAAAGGCAATGAAGGCGTAGCAGGTCTGATCAAACAGACACCCGGCGCCATCGGCTATATCGAGCTGGCTTACGCCATCCAGAATAGCATGCCCTATGCAAAGATGCAGAACAAGGCTGGTAACTTCATTACCCCCAGCATCGCCAGCGTAACGGCCGCCGCCAACATCCAGATCCCCCCGGATTCCAAAGTGTCCCTGACCAATACGGATGCTGCCGATGGTTATCCCATCTCCGGCTTCTCCTGGGTGATTATCTACAAGGAGCAGAATTATAATAATCGTCCATCGGACCGGGCCACCAAACTGGTAAAGTTGATCTCATGGATGATCCATGACGGCCAGCAGTTCAGCGGTGCACTGAACTATGCACCCTTATCGCCCGCCGCTGTCAGTGTAGGTGATTCGATCCTAAAATCTGCTACCTTCGACGGTAAGCCGATCTTACAGTAACTAGAATTCATCTTTATGGATACTTCCGCAAAGAATGGCGTTATTACCCGCAGCGATTTACCGCTGCGGGTTATTAATTCTACGCCAGAGACAATTTCGAGGGCGCAAAAGAAAGTTCGGCGGTCTTTTCGCCAGATCCGGACCGAAACTGTTTTCCGGCGAACGCTGACTATCATGGGCCTCATCATGATTATCCTTGTGCTGGGTATCCTGCTGACGCTCATCATTCAGTCCCTGCCCTCGATCAAATCCCTGGGCTTGAAATACCTCTGGGGTAAGGTCTGGGACCCCGTGCAGGATATCTATGGCGCCTGGCCTTTCCTGTTGGGAACATTGCTGAGTTCCTTTCTCGCCCTCATCATTTCCATCCCCTTTTCGCTGGCCGTCGCGATCTTCCTGGGTGAATATTATCCGAAAGGGTGGATGCCGGATTTCCTCAAAAATGCGGTGGAGCTGATCGCTGCCGTTCCTTCAGTGATCTATGGTTTCTGGGGGCTGGCCGTTTTGGTGCCGATCGTTCGCAATCTGGAAAACCATATTGGTGTAGAACCGGTCGGGGTAGGTATCTTCAGCAGTAGCCTTATCCTGGCGATTATGATCATTCCCTATGCCGCCTCCCTCGGAAGATCGATGATCCAGATGGTGCCCTCGCCGCTGAAAGAGGCCGCCTACGGACTGGGCGCTACCCGTTGGGAAGTGATCCGCAGTGTTGTCCTGCCCTACACTAAATCCGGTCTTTTCGCCGGCATCCTGTTATCCCTCGGCCGCGCATTAGGCGAGACGATGGCGGTCACCATGGTGATCGGCAATACCAGCCTGATCCCTAAAAATATTTTCGCGCCCGGCAATACCATGGCCAGCGTCATCGCCAACGAATTTACCGAGGCCGATAAACCGGTATACCTCTCCGCTCTGATCGAGCTTGGGCTGGTGCTGTTCCTGGTCACTGTGGTGATCAACCTGATCGGTAAAAAAATAATAGACCGCTTCACCAATGAATAATGTATGGACGGAAAGAATATAAAATACCGGATCGGTAAAAGCAATGTCGCACAGATTGTGACGACCATATTTGCTTTTGCCTGTGTGATACCCTTGCTGTTCATCCTTGGCTTTATCCTCAAAGCGGGCATTACCAAGATCAACTGGCACTTTCTCGTGAGTATACCCAAACCGGTCGGCGAATCCGGCGGCGGCATCGTCAATGCACTCGTCGGCAGCATCCTGATCATCTTATGCGCTTCGGTCATCGCCATTCCCATCGGGATCCTGGCCGGCATCTACCTCAGTGAGAACGGCAAGAGCCGCCTGGCCTACTGGTGCCGCCTTTGCGTGGACATCCTCCAGGGAGTACCATCCATCGTCATCGGCATCATCGCCTATTTCTGGCTGGTCAAACCTCTTGGCGGATTCTCAGCGCTGTCCGGCAGCGTCGCCCTGGCCATCATGATGCTGCCCATTGTCATCCGGTCGACGGAAGAGACATTGAAATTATTGCCCTCCTCTTTGCAGGAAGCAGCTTTTGCGTTGGGCATGCCCTTTCACCGCGTCATGTTCAAGGTCGTCGTACCTGTCGGCATCAGCGGCATCCTTTCCGGTGTCATGCTAGCCATCGCCCGCATTACCGGCGAGACGGCTCCACTATTGTTTACAGCCTTCGGCAACCCTTATCTTTCTTACAATATTACAAAACCCATGCAGAGCCTGCCCCACCTGATCTTCGATTATGCCACCAGTCCTTATGACGACTGGAAGAACCTGGCCTGGGGAGCCTCCGTCATTCTTTTGTTATGGGTTTTATTGCTTAACATCTTCACCAAGCTGATCACCAGAAAATGGAAAGTACAATTATAAAGAGCAAGGGTTTTAACGCTTCGTTTGGTAGCAATCACGTCGTTAAGAATGTCAATATAGAGATCCCGCGGAATCATGTTATTGCGGTCATGGGACCCTCCGGCTGCGGGAAGACCACCTACCTGCGCTGCATCAACCGGATGCATGAACTGATCCCCGGGGCCACCAGCAGCGGGGAGATGACTATCAATAACGAGAACATCTATGACATGCATCCCATCTTCGTCCGCCAGAAGATAGGCATGGTCTTCCAGCGACCTAACCCTTTTCCCAACCTCAGTATCTATGACAACGTCATCGCAGGCTACAAGCTCAATGGCATCAGATTGCCGAAGGCGGAACGCGACAGGATCGTCGAGCATTCCCTTACCCGTGTCGCTCTCTGGAAAGAGGTAAAAGACGCCCTCAACAAAAAAGGCTCCTTTCTCTCGGGCGGCCAGCAGCAACGGCTCTGTATCGCCAGGGCAGTGGCGATGGAACCCGAAGTATTGCTTTTCGACGAGCCGACTTCCGCCCTCGACCCCATCTCCACCTCGACGGTAGAAGAGCTGTTCCATGAACTGAAAGCCAACTATACCCTTATCATCGTCACCCACAATATGCAACAGGCTGCCCGCGTTAGCGACAAAACAGCTTTTTTCTATATGGGCGAGCTGGTCGAATATGACGAGACAAAGATCATGTTCACCAACCCTAAAGACAAACGTACGCAGAATTATATTACAGGCCGTTTTAGTTAACTTTAACCACAAGCGGGCCACGGGAGCCCGCCAATCATCGAAAAAAACATGGCACAAATTGAAACCGAATTACAACTGCTGAAAGCTGAAGCCATCAATATGTGGACGCTGGTCAATTCACAGCTGAGCAAAGCCCGGTTGGCGTTCCTTAACTTCGACAAGGACCTGGCCAGAGAAGTGGTCAGCAAAGAAAAAAGGGTCAATGGCAGCGAACTGAAGATCGACCGCGACTGCGAAAATATCTTTGCCCTGTTCTGCCCTGTGGCCATCGACCTGCGCTTTCTGCTGGCCGTCCTGAAAATTAATTCGAACCTGGAAAGGATCGGGGATATTGCCGAAGGCATCGCCAAATACGTTATCGATGCGGAAGCACACTTTACCAAAGAATTACTGGATATTACCCGGATTCTGCCGATGTACGAAGAATCAGTGAAAATGCTGGAAGATACGCAGGAAGCCTTCGAAAAGGAAGACACGATCCTGGCCCGGAGCGTATTTAAGAAAGACGATTTTCTCGACGATATCAACCGCCAGGCACATAAAGTGCTGGAACGTCATTTGAAAGACCATCCCGAAGATACTTCGCAGGCGCTATGGCTGCTGTCAATTATCCGCAAGCTGGAGAGAGTAGGAGACCAGGCCAAGAATGTGGCCGAAGAGATCATTTTCTACCTGGAGGCAAAAGTGCTAAAACATAAGAACAAGTTTGTTTAGCGGACATAATATTTGCATAACTATTAAGTAAACTCCCCATAATACGAACACGGTATTTTTACAACCAGAAAATTAATTGGTTAGTCACACTTGTTAATCGATGGTTTATATATGTAGAGTTGAATTTTCTCATGCAGAAGTCCCTTCATTTTTATGAGGGGACTTGTTTTTTTGGGCTGGCCGCTCGGCATGTCGCGGAGAAAGTAAGTTCTAATTAAAGACAGCGTCAGGGTAAAGCATATCCAACGAATGCTTCTTCTCCTGCGTGCAATTATGCATGAGATAGCTGACGATAGACTCGGTTGAGTAATCCAGATGAAGAAGCGGCTTTTTTTTCTGCCCCATCCAGGGCCTGAACATGGTCTCAAAATGGCTATCCAGCGCATCCAGTACCGGCACACCCATTTTCGCCAGCGCAGCAGCATTACAGAATTGTTCATACTGACCACGGATGGGGATCACCAGCAGCTTTTTGCCCAGGTAGAGTGCTTCCGCAGGCGTCTCAAAACCCGCACCTGTCAGGATAGCGCTGCAGTTGATCAGGCTCTTGTTAAATGCGCTCTTGCTGACGGGGATAAAAAGAATATTGCCATCCTGTACCGGTTGTGTCACTTCTTTGGAAAATACCTGCCAGCGGAATTCCTTCAGCGGATGGAGATATTGCCGTACGGTGGCATCGCTGTAAGAAGACAGATAGACGGTGATATAGCCCTTGTCCGCAGGTTCGGCCTGCAGGATATCTTTCTTGATCACCGGCGGAAGGATAAAGTCGTCGTATTGTTTGAAGTGGAGGCCGATATATTGGGTGGCACGGGCATAGTTCCGCAGGATCCATGCGCCCATAGGGTCATGTTTTTCAGGCCGGGGCACTTTCGGTGAAACGAAACTGGCCTGGTGGCCGAAATTGACGCTGGGCACTTTTTTATAGGCACAGGAAAGAGAGGTGAGACACTCGAAATCGTTGATCACCAGGTCGTATTTTTCTACCGGCAGATCCCTTACCTCTTTCCAGATCCGCAGGGGATTGATCTGCCGCGCAATCTGCCAATAGTCGAGACCGCCGCTGTTAGTGTAGAACAGACTCAGCCCCTTACTCCTGTATTTCACCGGAGCATCCAGTAACAAACTGTTATTGGCGCCGCTGAGGAAAATATCTACCTGCCCATACCGCTCCAGGTAAGGGAGTATTTCCATTGCCCGGCTGATATGGCCATTACCTGTTGCCTGTACTGCATAAAAAATCTTCATGGTGCAATTAAGGGTTATATCGCTGCGAGTGAACTAATGTATAAATTGATCTCGTCCGTCAGAACGCTGATATTCGGCTTCATTTCCACGGTTTGCGTCGCCGGGAAATTCTTCTCGTCGTATTCGAAAATGGTCCATTCATTGTGCTGATATTCCAGCGCAGTGAGATGTTCCACCCAATCCCCGGAATTCAGGTAGGTGACTTTCCCATCCTTCGTCTCTACTATCTTTTTCTGCGGCTGATGAATATGCCCGCAGATAACGTAATCGTATTTTTTTTCGATGGCAAGCTCGGCGGCTATTAATTCGAAGTCATTGATCTTGCTGACGGCCTTATTGACCCCCGCCATAACTCGTTTGGAGATGGAAACACGTTCGCGGCCGAACGCCTTCAGGATAAAGTTAATGAATCTATTGAATCTTATCAAGAGGTTATAGCCGCTGCTGCCTAATTTAGCCAGCACTTTGGCGCCCCCCTTGGTCGTATTGTCAAAAACATCCCCGTGGAAGATCCAGGTCATCTTATTGTCGATTTCCAGCACCAGCTTGTCGGTCAGGGTGAAATTGCCCATCTGGATATCCGTATACCGGCGCATCATTTCGTCATGATTGCCGGTAATGTAAAATACCCGGGTGCCATTGGTGATGAACTGAATGATCTCTTTGATGACCATGATATGGGCGACGGGGAAATACCGCTTGTTGAATTGCCAGCCGTCAATAATATCCCCGTTGAGGATCAGTATATTAGGGGTAATGCTTTTTAAGTAGTTGACAAGCTCTTTGGCCCTACATCCGTAAGTTCCCAGGTGAACATCAGATAGAACAACTACATCTACAGGACGTTTTTCCATTGTTGTGGTTTCCCAAAGTTCTATAGAAGATATTATTACTGCTTTAAGCCAGCGTTAACAAATTGTGAGCTTTATGTGAACGGAGTATTACCTTGTGGCGATACTTTACCTTTGCGCCCATGAAAAAATGGCTGTTCCTCTTTTTCGTTCCCATTTTTCTTGTTTTGACCACCGCATTCGCTGCAACGGCAACGGAGGTGCATAAACGGCCCGCAAAATTCGTTCAGCCGTCCGCGATGGCCACCTCATTACCCGCGATGGCCGACTCCTTCCCAGGCCCTTTAATGACGGGCATTCGCCGCTATACTGTGGCCAATACGCATTCACATAACGATTACGAACAATCCACTCCCTTCTGGACGGCCTATAACGCACAGTTCGGCTCTATTGAGGCAGACATATTCCTCGTCAACGATACCCTGTTCGTCGCTCATGACCGGAAAGAACTAAAGCGGCGGAGAACCCTGGAGGCATATTATGTCCAACCCCTGGCCGTTCAAATGAAAAAGAACCAGGGCCATCCCTATGCCGACATCAGCCGTCAGCTGCAGATGCTGATCGACGTCAAAGCCGATTCCACCGCAGTCATGGCCGCTCTGGTGACCCTTCTCGAAAAATATCCGGCCCTGACCCAAACACCTTCCCTGAGATGGGTCATCAGCGGCAACCGCCCGCCGCAGTCAATGTACACTTCCTATCCCTCTTTTATCGCCTTCGATGGAGTTCCGGCAACACATTATTCCCCCGAAGCTTTGTCCAGGATCGTGATGATGAGCGATGACCTGCACAGCTATACGCATTGGGGCGGAATGGACACCATCCCCGCCACGGATAAAAAGGCCATCCGCGCGGTCATCGCCTTGTCGCATGACCTCCACCTGCCCATCCGCTTCTGGGATGCCCCCGATTTCCCAGCCGCCTGGGACCAACTGATACAATTGCGGGTAGACTTCATCAATACCGACCATATTCAACAACTGGCGACATACCTCAACGATTCATCATCCCCTCCGGCCGCCTTGCATCCCTGAGAGGGCTCTAAGCGTGCAATTCCCGATCCGTCCCCGTATGGTAAATTTGTGTACCTTCCTCTTCGCAATCAATTTCCCTCCGCTATATGAACGAAGAACTCCTTTTACAGATCGGAGATAAGATCAAGACGAAAAGGACGCAGAAGAATATCACCTTGGAACAGCTTGCCGGTAAGGCAGGTGTTAGCAAAGGACTTATCTCCCAGATTGAAAACAATCGCACCGTACCATCATTGCCGGTACTCTTCAATATCATTCATTCCCTCGGCGATGACCTCCGAACCTTCTTCGAAGACATGCAGGATAGCTTTTCCAATCAACATGTCGTCATTGTCCGCAAAGGCAAAGAATTGCCTTTCTTCAAAGAGCGCGTGAAAGGGTTCTCCTATAAGCGTATCCTCACCAGAAGCGTCACCTCGCAGGCAACCGATATCGTCCTGCTGGAATTGAAAAAGAAGGCCAGCCGCAAACAAATGATCAGCACGGACGCTTTCGAATGCAAATATTTCCTCAAAGGCACCGTCGAGTACCAGATCGACAAAGAGATAATTATTATGCACGAAGGCGATACCCTTTTCTTCGACGGTCGCATCCCCCATCGGCTGAAGAATATTGGCGATGCCGACGCCCTCATCCTGGCCATCTATCTTTTTTGATACACCGCTCTATTTCTACTCGCCGTCCGTTCCTGTCCTTCCATCGGAACTACGAGTTATTTCTTATTGTTTAACTAAATGCTTTTCTTGATATACAAATACTTAACATTAGTTTAGTATTTATTAACTGTTAACGTTTCCTTAAAGCAGACCTAACTTTCCGGTCACATTGTTCTAATACTTTCGCAGCAAGGTTTATAAATTGACCATCCATTCATTCAAACTGTTTTTATGAGTAAAAAACTGCGTGGCTGCGGCATGCTATTATTATTATTGCTATTGCTGGCGCCCTTCCTCACTTTCGCCCAAAAAATCATCGTCGGTAAAGTTGTTTCTCAGGCCGATCAGTCGCCGATTGCCGGCGTTTCGGTCATGATTAAAGGTACTCGTATCGGCACATCTACGGCCGTCGACGGGAGCTTTGGCATCAAGGCGAAAGAAGGTGACATCCTCGTCATCTCGGGTGTAGGCGTGGCCCGGACTGAGCAGACAGTTATTGGCAACACTTTGACTATCTCTGTAGCGGCCGATGCGCGCGAACTCAACCAGGTAGTGGTCACGGCTACCGGGATAAAGAAGGAAGCCAAGCGCCTGGGTTATGCCCTTCAGACGATCGACGCTACCAATCTTACTCAGGCCAGGGAGCCAGACCCGATCAATTCGCTGAAAGGCCAGGCTGCCGGTCTGGAAATCAATATTAACCAGGAAGTGGGCCATCCCGCCGATGTCATCATGCGCGGCGAAAACGCTCCTGCCGACCGGCCATTATTCGTGGTGGACGGCGTTCCCTTCGAATCCGATACCTATAACCTCAACGCCGACGATATCGAAACATTCACGGTGCTCAAAGGCCCGAACGCCGCAGCCCTCTACGGATTCCAGGGTAAGAACGGCGCCATCATTATCACAACCAAAACCGGCGCAAAGGCAAAAGGTAAATTGGTCGTTTCGGTCAATTCCAGCAACCAGATCAATAAGGGGTTCATCGCCCTTCCTAAATATCAGGATCAGTATGGTGCCGGCGATAATGGCAAATATGCTTTCGGCGGCGGTGGTTCCAGCCCGTCTTCTTACTTCGGCAGTGGAGAGGTGGGCGACGGTGTCAATGACTATGATTATGATATCTGGGGGCCTAAATTTAGAGGCCAGATGTTACCCCAATACGATGGCAAATACACCGCGGGCCAAACCTATACGACGACTTTTGAAGATGGAAGTCCTGCCTTTGTCGGCAATGTAATGCCCACGCCCTGGGTGGCCAGAGGTGCAAATAACCTGAAGAAATTCATCCAGGCCGGCGAATTGTCCGCCAACAGCATTTCTATCAGCTCTTCCACGGAAAAGACGGACGTTCGCCTTTCTTTGGGTGATAACTACCAGCGGGGTATCATTCCTAATACCCGGCTGAATAACGGAAACTTTACCGCCAATATCACGCAGCGGTTCAGCCCGAATTTCACCCTGACGACCTATTTCAACTATAGCCGCCAGTCCACGCCCAATGTGCCTGACGTCACTTACGGACCCAACAGCACCATCTACAACATCATTATCTGGGGTGGCGCCGACTGGGCGATGAAGGATATGCGGAACTACTGGCAGCCGGGTTACAGGGGCGTTGAGCAGCTCTATGAAGAGTACTACCGCTATAATAACCCTTACTTCATGTCTTATGAGTGGTTGCGGGGACATTACCAGAATAATGAGTACGGTTATCTGTCCTTCAACTACAAGCTCAATAATAACTTCGATTTCCAGTTCAGACCGAACTTTAGTGCGTATGACATGATGAATAACGAGAAAATGCCTTATTCCGCAGGTGCATATGGCAGGCCGCTACGGCAGGGTGATTATCGGGAAGACAGAAGGCAGTTATTCGATGCGAATTATGATCTCCAGGCAAGGTATCACGCCAACGAACTCATGGGCTTCCTGGATGTCAGCGGCCTGATCGGCGGGACCGTCAGAACCTTTAGCTTCAACTCAGGTTTCCAGTCGACTAACTATCTGAACGTACCGGGTATCTACTCTTTCTCCAATTCCCAGGGCGCTCTCACGGGCAGCAGCTTCGCTTCTACCATGGAAGTATTGAGCGGTTATTACTCTGTAGACCTTGGATATAAATCTTATATCACGGCCAATATTACCGGCCGTGTGGATAAGTCTTCCGCTCTGCCTGCCAATAGTGACGCCTATTTCTACCCCTCTTTCAACCTCGCATCCGTCGTATCGGAATATGTCCATTTACCTGAAGTGATCTCCTTCCTGAAGGTCAGGGCTTCCTATGCCGAAAGTAAAGATGGCGGTACCCAACCTTTCTTCAGCCCCAACGTCAGCAATACGCCGGCATACGACTACGGTTATTTCTGGAGCTCGCCCTACAACGGGCCTACTTACCAGTTCGTTCCGACCTATACGCAGTCGCCGACCTATTCCAATCAGAGCAGTGCAGCGTATTCGGACCAGACGGTCAGCAAGACCATCAACACGGCTGACCGGAAAGCACTTGAATTCGGCGCGGATATCCGGGTTCTCAAAAACAGATTGGGTCTCGATGTAACCCGTTATCACTATAAGAATACGGGCATAGCCAG
The DNA here is from genome assembly GCA_026225275.1 of Puia dinghuensis. Taxonomy (GTDB): domain Bacteria; phylum Bacteroidota; class Bacteroidia; order Chitinophagales; family Chitinophagaceae; genus Puia; species Puia dinghuensis_B. The sequence continues at coordinate 16,641 of JAMFSL010000055.1, read as the reverse complement.
CCAGGGCACTTCCAATGCATCCGGTTATTCCTCTAACCTTACCAATGGTAACGCCTACACGAATGACGGATGGGAAGCTACATTGACAGGCAAAGCACTGGTCAATCCGCATGGATTGAACTGGACAGTGACCGCCAACTTCTTCACCTATGTGAAAAAATGGGTCAACGACGCCAACCCGGACAACTGGCAGCATAATGGTACCCGGTATGATCTGGTCTATGGGCCGGGATTTGTAAGGGCGCCCGATGGTAAAATGGTCATTGACCCGACTTCAGGGATATATGATACCTATAGTGCGCTGGGTAGTCCCGCACAGAAAATATTCGGCCATTCTGATCCCGATTGGCAATGGGGTATAGTCAATACTTTCAATTATAAATCTTTCTCATTACGTTTCCAGTTTGACGGTATGGTCGGCGGGGTTATCGATGACTATGTTCGCGACAAAACACTCCAGGGTGGTCGTCATAAGGAAGCCGCTGAAGGCGCCATCGGTGCGGCAAGACCTTCGGATGAACTAAATATCCCGGCCTATGTCGGCCAGGGAGTGAACCTCGTAGGCGCTCCGATCGCACTGGATCCTGTGTCCGGCAAGGTGACGAATATAAAACAGCTGACCGAGGTGACCAACACCACCAAGAGCCTTGTACAGCCATTCGTTGAAAATGAGTCCGGTATCGCGGATCTGGATATCATCAAGAAAACGGATGCCAAACTGAGAGAGGTGACGCTGACTTACAAGTTTTCACCTACTGCTTTTGGAAGGAAATCTTTCATCCAGAATGCAACGTTGTCCCTGGTCGGCAGGAACCTGTTATATTTCTTCCCCCAGCGGTACAAGGATCTTGACGTGGATCAATACAGCCAGGGTGCTTATAGTACGAATTCGAACGGCACCTATTCGGCTACACCGTCCTCCAGCTCTGCTTTGCAAACGCCTACGACACGCAGTTATGGTGTCAACTTTAATTTTTCCTTCTAATCCATTAAAGCAAAAAATATGAAAGGGATAAAAAATATTTGCTTGATCCTTACAGGGGCGCTGTTATTCGCCTCCTGCAGCAAAACCATCCAGGATAAGCAGCCTAACCCGAACGCTCCTACCACCGTTCCCTCTGCCCTGATCCTGGGCACGGTACTCAACGATATGTCCGGCGAGCTCGGCGCCACAACGGCCGGCGCTCTCGGTGGCGTCAATTCGTGGGATCTTGCTCACGGATGGAATCAATACCATTGTCAGAACTATGATTACTATGGCAATAATATCTATGCCTGGACCGATGGTTCGATCAATTCCACCACCGGCGGTAGCTCAGGGCCGTTCAATTCCTACCTGGTGCTGAAAAATGTCGTGCAAATGGAAAGTTCAGTGGTTGGCGTCGATGCCGGCCATGTCAATCCGTATGAAGCCATCGGAAGGTTCGTCAGAGCGTATTATTACTATAATATGACTTCATTGATGGGTGATGTTCCCCAGAGCGAAGCTTTGCTGGCGCAAGCCAATCCCACACCTGCCTATACACCGCAGGAGCAGGTATTCGAATATGTCCTTAATGAACTGGATACTGCCAATTCCGATTTTGCGACACTGATCACCAATAATGATGTCACCTTGTCTGCTTCACAGGATTTGTTTTATGCAGGGAACCTCGTCACCTGGCAGAAACTGGTGAATTCTTTCAAATTAAGGGTTTTGATCAGCCTGAGCCTTCAATCATCGGACGCTAGTCTGAATGTGCCGGCCCGATTCGCAGCCGTCATCAATAGCCCGACGACCTATCCCATTTTCGCCAGTACATCGGATGATTTCGAGTATAATTATAACCCCGGTGGCTCAAGTACTTTTAGTACCTACCCTTTCAATCCCAGTAACTTCGGTTCTGTTGCAGGTCGTTTTAATATGGCGTATACCTACGTCAATGCACTGACCTCTATGAATGATGCCCGGGTTTTCATCACCTGTGAGCCTGCCCAGGCGCTGATAAAGGACGATTCGCTGCCGGCAGACAGCTCTTCTCATTATCCTGCACGATACAAATATTTCGTGGGCGCCAGCACCGGACTGGACCTCGGGACTATGTATTCCAACGCCAGCGCCGGGGATTACTCTTTTATCAACCGCTACCGGTACTATAACAATTTTACCGGCGAGCCGGACGTGCTGGTCGGATACAAGGAAATGTGCTTCAATATCGCCGAGGCGATCGAACGCGGATGGATCACAGGCAATGCCGAAACCTGTACAAGCTGGGGATCACCACTTCCATGGCCTTCTACGGGATCACCACGGCCGATACCAGCTTTACGGCCCATTTTCTTCCCGGAGGTGCCAGTTCGCTTTCCCAAATAACTCCTTACCCATTCACGTTCAATTTTAACACCTACTACGCACAGCCTTCCGTCAAGCTGTCTTCTACTGCCTCAACAGCTATCAATCAGATCGTGCTGCAGAAGTATATCGCCACGTTTGAAAATTCAGGCTACGAGGCGTACTACAACTGGCGCAGAACAGGTGTGCCGGCCTTCCAGAGCGGCACTGGCGTAGGCAACAACGGAGTCATTCCGCTCCGCTGGGCCTATCCGGTAAGCGAGCAGACGCAGAATACGGCTAACTGGCAGAAGGCTGTATCCAGCCAGAGTTTCACCGCCGATGACCTGAATCAGACCATGTGGCTGCTTAAATGATAAAAGATATTATGCGTTATTTTTCTTTGTACAGGCTGCTACCGATGGCAGCCTGTATTTTTCATTTCACGGATGCCGCTGCCCAGCAGTTGCCGGCGTGCAGACAGATCAGTTTTAAACATTATTTAATGATGGGTTCATTTGCACTAATGGCATTTTCAATACCTTGTCGTAATATGATGACCCAAATCCTGTCGCCAATCGCACAGGCTAATATTAACTATAAAATAATATTTCAATGACCACTGAGCAAGCCCGGGAAGTCGCCGATGAGATCATGAGCCTTTATCAGGCATATGGCGGCGCAGAATATGCGGGAGAAAAAGTCTCCCAACTGGAGCATATGGTGCAGGCGGCACAGCTGGCGGAGACACAAGGATATGATGAAGAGGTGATCCTGGCAGCCTTCCTTCATGACATTGGTCATATTTCGGAAGCCGCCAAAGGTGATAACGAAATGGACGGATACGGCATCAAAGATCATGAAGAGCTAGGCGCTGAATTCCTCCGGGAGAAAGGCTTTTCCAAAAAGGTCGCCCGCCTGGTGGAATCCCATGTAGAAGCCAAACGCTATCTTACATTCAAAGATCCTTTGTATTATTCCCAACTCTCCGACGCCAGCAAAAAAACGCTCGAATACCAGGGAGGCACCATGACGGCAGATGAAGCTGCTGCTTTCGAACAATACCCGCTGTTTGACCTCATCATCCGCATGCGAAAATGGGACGAAGAGGCAAAGATCGAACACCAGCCCCTTCCTGATATGCAGCACTACCGCAATATGATACTCCATCACCTGCAAACTGTCGGCTCCTCCCCCAATTCACCTGTAAAACATTCCTGATATGAGCGTTCAATTGGTCGTTTTTGATATCGCCGGCACCACCGTCCGCGATAATGGCAGTGTCGCCGGAGCTTTCCTTTCCGCCTTTCAGGATTTTGGCTTCACGATGCCCGTCGATGAAATAAAAAAAGTGATGGGTTTCAGGAAAATGGATGCCATCGTCCTCCTCCTCGAAAAATTCGCACCCGAGAGAAAGGATGATGACATATTGATCGACCGCATCCATATCCGGTTTATCGATAAAATGATCGAATTCTATCGGAACGATGATACGTTGGCGCCTTTCCCCAACGCAGAAGCGGTCTTCTCCGCCCTCAAAGCGCAGGGCATTAAAATTGCACTGAATACAGGTTTCACCCGTTCCATCACCGACACGATCCTGCACCGGCTGCGCTGGGACGAACGCAGCCCCCTGATCGACCGGGTGATCTGCAGTGATGAAGTGGCTCATGGCCGCCCGCATCCCGATATGATCAAGACCCTGATGGATGAGCTAAGTATCGTCTCCCCGGAAGAGGTCCTCAAGGTCGGCGATACGGAAGTGGACGTGGAAGAAGGTCGTAATGCCGCCTGCGGCACTGTCGTCAGCGTGACTACCGGCGCCTATACCCGCGAGCAGCTGGCGTACTACGGACCCGACTTCATCATCGACGACTTGCAGGAACTCCTGCCCATCATCGAAAACGCATAATTATTCATATGCCTCCCTCTCCCACATCTCCTTCTCCTGCTGCATCCGCATTCCTTCCTACGGCCAATACCGGGGGGCTTCGTGGCTGGCTGCAGCGTTCGCCGGCATGGGTATTCGTCCTGTACGTCTCTCTTTCCTCCTTCGTCGTCTACGCCTGCATGTACGGGTTCCGCAAACCCTTTACCGCAGCATCTTACGATAATATCCGGTTGTGGGGTATATCCTATAAAGTCGTGCTTGTCATTGCCCAGGTACTTGGCTACATGCTGTCCAAATTTTACGGCATCCGCTTCATCGCCGGAATGGACCCCTCGAAACGAGCCGGATTCATCATCAAACTGATCCTCACCGCCTGGGTCTCCTTACTATTATTCGGACTGGTCCCCGCTCCTTATAATTTTATTTTCATGTTCATTAACGGCCTGCCCCTGGGCATGGTCTGGGGCCTCGTCTTCGGCTTCCTGGAAGGCAGGCGGACCACGGAACTCATGGGCGCCGTCCTGTCCACCAGCTTTATCTTTGCTTCGGGTCTCGCCAAAACGGTTGGAAAAAGCATGCTGATCTATGCAGGTATCAGCGAGACCTGGATGCCCTTTGTCGCGGGAGCGGTATTCATCGGCCCCCTGCTGCTCAGCACCTGGCTACTCAACCAAACGCCGCCGCCCAGCCCTGAAGATATCGCCCGGCGTACGATTCGACTGCCTATGGGAAAGGAACAGCGCAAAAACTTTCTCAAAGTATTCGGTCTGGCCCTAGTGCCGATCATCACTGCCTATGCCATGCTCACGGTCCTGCGCGATTTCACCGAGGATTTTGCCAACGAACTCTGGACGGAGAACGGCTATCACAGTGCCGACGTCTTTGCAAGCACCAGCACTATCGTATCGCTGGTCGTCCTGGCCGTCATCGGCGGTTTTTTTCTTATTAAGAATAATTTCCGGGCCTTCCAGCTCAATAATATTATCATTATCGGCGGTTTCGTCCTGGCCGCCGGGGCCACCCTTGCCTTCCATCTTCATCTGATCTCTACCGTTGCCTGGATCGTTACGGCCTCAGCAGGGCTCTACCTCGGCTATGTACCGTACAACTGTTTCTATTTCGAAAGAATGCTGGCCGCATATAAGATACCGGGCAACGTAGGCTTCCTGATCTATATTGCCGATGCCTTCGGTTACCTTGGAACGGTAGTCGTCCTGCTGGTGAAGGAGTTCGTAAAGATCCGTTATACATGGGTGGACTTTTTTACCGGCATGTTCTATGTCTCCGCAGCAGCAGGTATCCTCTTCGTCTTGTGGAGCTCTATCCTCTTCACAAAAATTTACCGCAAACAGAATCAATAAAAGAAATTATGCAATCGCGATCGGCAATAGTTATAGGGGCAGGCATCGTCGGGCTGGCTACGGCAAGAGCCCTGGCTCTCCGCGGCTTTTCAGTCAAAGTATTTGAAAGATCAGATCGGGCGGTGGGAGCTTCCATTCGCAATTTCGGCATGATCTGGCCCATCGGCCAGGCCACAGGGAAAATGTACGACCGCGCCATTCGCAGCAGGAATGTGTGGAAGGAAACAGCGTCCGCAGCAGGCTTCTGGCACGACCCCGCCGGCAGTCTGCACCTGGCCTATTCTCCGGATGAATGGCAGGTGTTGGAAGAGTTGCATGAAGTTTTCAGGAAAGAGGGGCGCCCCGTTCGACTCCTGGATAAACCGGCAGTCGCCGCAGCTTCGGGTGCCGTGGTCACGGAAGGTCTGCTGGGCGGCCTCCATAGCGAAGATGAAGTGATCGTCGATCCCCGCGAAGCCATCGGCGCACTGCCCGGCTGGCTGACGGAAAAACTCGGCATTGAATTCTACTGGGGGAAATGCGTTTCCTATATTTCGGACCAGATCGTATACATCGGCAACGACGAAGAATATGAGGCCGACCTCGTCTTTATCTGCAACGGCGCCGATTTTGAAACGCTGTATCCCGAACAATTTGCGGAGCAGCCTGTCACTAAATGCAAACTGCAGATGATGCGGCTCGCCGCCCAACCAGCCGACTGGCGTATCGGTCCCGCCCTCTGCGGCGGCCTTTCCCTGATCCATTACAACAGCTTCAAATCCGCCCCTTCCCTGGCCGGTCTGCGGGAACGTTACACAGCAGAAATGGCGGACTACCTGGAGTGGGGGATACATGTTATGGTGGCCCAGAATGGCAAGGGCGAACTGACTATCGGCGATTCTCACGAATACGGCCTCACCCATGACCCTTTCGACAGAGACCTGATCAACCGCAAGATCATGGACTACTTGCGGAAATTCGCTTGCTTGAAGGATTGGACTGTCACGCAGACATGGAACGGTATTTACGCCAAACTCACCGACGGCGAAGCCGATCTTTTCTTCTCCCCGGAACCTTATGTCTATGTGATCAATGGCTTGGGTGGGGCCGGTATGACCCTGTCCTTCGGCCTGGCCGAGGAATTGGTAGAGGGATTGTGATGTTGTACTTTTGCCCGATGAAGAGCCTCAAGGCAATATTGGCCGGCAACCGCCATTTTTTTGGTTTTTTCCTCTTCTTTTTTGGCGTAGGGATGATCTTCCTGCTGAAGGAAGGGAAGGCAGGTAGCTTTATCGACTTAAATCCCTACCACCGCACCACCCTGGATACCTTTTTCATCTACCTTACTTTCCTCGGCGACGGCATATTCGCCATCACCATCTGTGTCATCTATCTCTTGATGCGGCGCTGGTCCCGCGCCTGCCAGCTGATCTCGGCCTTTGTGATCTCTGCACTCTTTGCCCAGATCCTGAAGAACATCTTTTCCATGCCCCGGCCCAAGCAATTCTTCCCCTCCGGCCAATACCCTTATTTTATCGACGGAGTGACCCACATCGGTTTTGCCAGCTTTCCCTCCGGCCATTCCACTTCCGTCTTTGCCCTGGCCACCCTGCTGGCGCTCTTCGACAAGAATAAGAAGGGAAATGTCGGCTATCTCCTGGTAGCCGTGGCTGTCGGCTATTCCCGTATTTACCTGGGCCAGCATTTTCTCGGCGACGTCCTGACAGGCTCCTGCATCGGAGTGCTGACGGCGGTGTTGGTGCACTGGCTTTTCACCACCCGGCTTCGACGGATTCCGGCCTTTGCCCGCTAACCCTTCCCCCCACGCCAGCGGCTCAACCCACTGCAGTCCGGAGCGGCTTTTTTTTATCTATTGCCCGGTTTAACGTACGTTTGCCCTCAATTTTCAATATCACATATGATTGAAGGCAAAAAACTGGTCATTGTCCTCCCCGCTTATAATGCGGAACTTACCTTGCGTAAAACCTATGCCGAAATCCCTTTTGATATCGTAGATGAGGTAGTATTGGTAGATGACAACAGCAGCGACCGGACGGTAGCAGTAGGCCACGAGCTGGGGATCCGCCATATCATCAAGCATGACCATAACCGCGGCTATGGCGGCAACCAGAAAAGTTGCTATAATAAGGCGCTGGAACTGGGCGCGGATATCGTTATCATGCTGCACCCGGACTACCAATACACCCCCAAGCTTATTCCATCCATGGCCTGGCTCATCGCCAACAATGTCTACCAGGTCGTCCTGGGATCGCGTACCCTGGGCAAAGGAGCCCTCCATGGCGGTATGCCATTATATAAATATGTGTTCAACAGGGCCCTGACCTTCTTCGAAAATGTAATGCTTCGGCAGAAACTGGCCGAATACCATACCGGCTATCGGGCCTTTTCACGGGAGATCCTGCAACGCATCGATTACCAGATCAATTCCGAAGATTTTGTTTTCGATAACCAGATGTTGTCGCAGATCATCTACCTTGGATATGAGATCGCAGAAATTACCTGCCCGACCCGCTATTTTGAGGAAGCATCCAGCATTAACTTCCGCCGTAGCGTTGTCTATGGCCTGGGGGTGCTGAAAGTCTCCGTCGTTCATCGTCTCTGCAAATGGGGATTGATGAAAAGAGAAATGTATAAACCACTCAACTGATGCATCTCAACAAGACAACCACTGTCCTCCTGATTGCATTATGCGCAGCGCTGCTGTTTATCCCTTTCCTGGGCCACGTGCACCTGTTCGATTGGGATGAGATCAATTTTGCCGAGTGCTCCCGGGAAATGATCAAAATGGACGATTATACGCGGGTATATGTCGATTTCAAACCCTTTTGGGAGAAGCCGCCGATGTTCTTCTGGATGCAGAGCACGGGTATGAAAATATTCGGCGTCAATGAATTTGCCTCCCGGTTGCCTAACGCGATCTGCGGGATCTTCACGCTGATCGCGGTTTTCGTCTGCGGCTCACGTATCTATGACCGAAAGTTCGGCATCCTCTGGGCCCTGGCATTCGGCGGTTCCCTGTTTCCCAATATGTATTTCAAATCAGGTATTATCGACCCCTGGTTCAATCTTTTTACCTTTCTTTCGCTCTATCATTTCATTCTCTACCACTGGAAAAGAAATAATTTCGACAAACCGGGAGTGAATAAAAGCCAGCTCTATTACGTCGCCCTGTCAGGCATCTTCATGGGTCTGGCCGTCCTCACCAAGGGACAGGTCGCCCTTATGGTGTTCATGCTGTCGCTGGGCGTCTATTTTCTCTACAACCGCTTTAAATTTTATTTCAGCTGGTGGCATGCCCTGATCTTCCTCATTGTCGCCTTCCTGGTGACATTTACCTGGTATGGCTATGAGACTATCAAACGGGGGCCATGGTTCATCAACGAATTCCTGAAATACCAGTGGCGCCTGTTCACCACCCACGATGCCGATCAGGCCGGCTTTTTCGGGTATCACTATATTGTCCTGCTGGTGGGATGCTTCCCGGCGTCCATTCTGGCCATACCCGCTTTTTTCAAGGGCAGGTACAAAAGCCGTTACGACAAGGATTTCAAAATGTGGATGATTATCCTTTTCTGGGTCGTCACCGTACTGTTCACCATCGTTCAGTCCCGGATCATCCATTATTCTTCAATGGCGTGGTTTCCCGTCACCTTCCTGGCCGCCTATGCTATCTACAAGTGGGAGAGAGGTGAACTGCTGTATAAAAAATATGTGGGCGTGGTCCTGGCCATTCTGGGCGGACTCATTTCCCTGCTGATCCTGGGTGTAGCCGTCATCGGTCTGAATGTCAAAAGGCTCGCGCCTTATGTCGAAGATACTTTCGCCCGTGGTAATATGGAGGCCGACGTCCACTGGTCCGGTTTCGAAGGACTGATCGGTATCCTGCTGGTCGTCGCGCTGATCCTGGGCATCCGCAACCTCAACCATAAGGCATTTGGCCGCGCGGCCGGTTACTTCTTCGTCGGCACGGCCATCGTCGTCTTCTTCGCCTCCGCAATCATTGTTCCTAAGGTCGAACGATACAGCCAAGGCGCCGACATCGACTTCTTCATCGCCCGGCAGGGCGAGAATTGCTATGTGCATACCCTTGGTTTTAAAAGCTATGGCGATCTCTTTTATACGCAAAAAGAACGGCCCACCAATCTGAATTCTTATAGCCAGGACTGGCTGTTGACCGGCGCCATCGATAAACCGGTGTATTTCGTCACCAAAGTGGACCGGGTACAGAACTGGGAAGCGCCCGGTAAATATCCCGAGCTGAAGGAACTCTATCGCAAGAACGGGTTCGTCTTTCTCAAACGCGATGTTCCGCCGCCACCTGTTTCGGCGGTGCCTGCCCCTCCCGCTCCCGCACCACCTATCCCACCCCCGTCTACCCGGCGCCCCTCCCGACACCCGGCAAAATAACCGGACAGCCCCTGTATCGCCAGCGGACAATGGCCCCATCCCGTGGAAGCCTAAATAGTTCATTTGCAATGCGATGAACGAATGGCACTCTGTTGGCTGCACGGGAGATGGTAAATACCTCCTCCCATGATCAAGAACTATCTCGTCGTCGCCTGGCGTAACCTGGTCCGCAACAAGGCATTTTCTGCTATCAATATATTGGGTCTGTCCCTCGGCATGACCTGTAGCTTGCTGATCTTTCTCTGGATCCGGGATGAGCGCAGTGTCGACAGCTTTCATAAGAACGGCCCGCAGCTCTACCAGGTCTATGAACGCGACTATTTCGACGGCAAGGTGCACGGCGGCTACCCGACTCAGGCGCTGCTGGCCGAGGAGCTACAAAAAACGATCCCGGAAATACAATATGCCAGCGGCTTTGAATGGAATTCGATCAACACCTTCGAAGCGCAGAATAAGATCATCAAGATGAATGGCTCCTTCGCCGGCGCGCAGTTCTTTACCATGTTCAACTTCCCGCTGCTGGAGGGGATCCCGCAGACGGCCCTCAACAGCGTGGAAGGGATCGCCATCTCCCACAAAATGGCCGACCTGTTCTTCGGGAGCCCTGCGGCAGCCATAGGCAAAACCATCCGTTACGAAAACAGCGATAATTTCCGGGTGTCGGCAGTATTCGAAAACCTGCCCGCCAATTCCTCCCTGCAGTTCGATTTTCTGCGAAGCTGGCTGGCCTTCAAAAAAGAAAATGCGGACTGGATCAACAACTGGGGTAACAGCGACGGGCCGACCTTTGTCCAGCTTCGCCCCGATGCCAATCCTGAAAAAGTACGCGCCGAAATAAGAGACTTTATTTACCGCTATCAACAGCGGTCCAAAGCCTCTAAAGTCGAGCTCGATCTGCAGCCCTTCCCGGAAAAATATCTCCATTCTACTTTTAAAAATGGATACATCGATGGTGGCCGGATCGAATACGTTCACCTATTCACTATGGTCGCCGTCTTCATTTTGCTGATCGCCTGCATTAATTTTATGAACCTTGCGACAGCCCGCTCGATCCAACGGGCGAAAGAGGTTGGCGTGCGGAAAGTAATCGGCGCCGCCCGGCCGGCATTGATCGTGCAATTTATGGGCGAAGCGTTTCTGCTGACTTTTTTGTCGATCCTGATGGCAGTTTCAATGACAACCCTCCTGCTCCCTGCCTTCAACATGCTTACCGGAAAGCAGCTGTCTTTGCCTATCGGCCAGCCACTTTTTTGGCTCGCCATGCTGGGCCTGCTGCTGCTATCGGGGTTGGTATCCGGTAGCTACCCCGCTATCTTTCTGTCTGCCCTGAAACCCATCCGGGTCCTCAAGGGCTCGTTGCGCTTTAGCGGCGGAGCCACCTTCTTCCGCAAAGCGCTGGTCGTTTTTCAATTCGGGCTTTCGATGGTCTTCCTCGTCGGCATGATCGTCATCTACCGGCAGCTGGATTTCGTGCAGCGAATTAACCTCGGATTCGATCGGAATAACCTGATCTATATTCCGCTGGAAGGCGAATTGAGCAATAAGTATGAGCTGTTCAAACAGGAAGCACAAGCATTGCCGGCCATCATGGATGTGTCCAAGCTCCGGCAGCCGCCGACCGCGATGTATACCCATACCAGCGATATCAGCTGGATCGGAAAAGACCCCAATGTCGTGGCCTCCTTCGTGCAATCGGATGTGGGCTACAACTTTGTAAAGACCATGGACCTCAAACTGGCCGAGGGCCGCGATTTCTCTCCGGCCTATCCAACCGATTCAGCCGGTTTCATCCTAAATGAAACTGCGGTCCAAAAAATCGGCTATACCGATCCTATCGGTAAAACTATGTGGTGGGGCGACCATCAGGGGAAGATTATCGGCGTCCTGAAAGATTTTCATTTTACTTCGCTGCACCAGCCCATCGAACCGCTGATCATCCACATAAATGAACAACGTACCTCTGGCACCATCCTGGTTAGACTTCGTGCAGGCAGGGATAAAGACGGATTGGCCAGCCTGGAGAAATTATGTAAGGAGCTGAATCCGGCTTTCCCTTTCAGCTACCAATTTTCAGACGCGGAATACAACAAATCCTACCAGGGCGAACAACTGGTGAGTAAGCTGGCCAACTACTTCGCTTTTCTGGCCATCTTTATTTCCTGCCTGGGCCTCCTGGGCCTGGCCATCTTCACCGCCGAGCAACGTACCAGGGAGATCGGTATCCGCAAGGTGCTGGGGGCAAGCGTAACCGGCATCGTCTCCTTACTGTCAAAAGATTTTTTGCGTCTGGTCCTGGTAGCCATCGTCATCGCTTCGCCGATAGCCTGGTACACCATGTATAGCTGGCTGCAAGGCTTTGCTTATCGAACCCCGGTTAGCTGGTGGATCTTCGCCGTCGCCGGCATGTCCGCTATCCTGATCGCTTTTCTTACCGTCAGCTTCCAGGCGGTAAAGGCGGCGATGGCCAATCCGGTGAAGAGTCTGCGGAGCGAATGACTTGATCAGTTATTTGCCTTAAATAGGGCTACCGGGAGGCAGACTTTAAGGGTTGGCCCACAAGGCTGTTAATAAGTTGGAAAACAAATCACCATTGTCCTTGAGGGCGGCGCACCCCAGCAGAATCACGCCGCTGATGACGATCATTCCCCAAATCTTGAAACCCCGTCCGGCATGATCGCACATCATCTCATCATGTCTGGAGAATACTTTGACGCCAAAATAGCCTACCGGCCCCAGCAACACGGCATAAACGAATCCCATGGTGCCTTTTCGCTCTTTAAATCTGACATGCGGCTTTGGAAACGTCGTCCTGAGGGCCGCGATGGCTCGCTGAGATGACAAGGATAAAGATGCCGGGACGGCGGCAAAACAGGTGTGCAGCGAGAGCAGGAGAACGGCAGCAAACAGGGTTAAACGCATAACGGCTGGATTTAGGTTCCACTAAATTTCCGCAAAATTGCGTAGCCTTGCAAGCTGCCCGGGGTTAAAGTAATGCTAAAGGACAATTAGGCCCTATTTCTTCTTCCCCCCGCCAAACAGACGCAGCACTTTGCTGATGACCTTGTCATTGGCGCCCAGCTTGCCTTTCAGCGCAGTATACGCCGAGACCAACGCATTGTCGATCTTGACGAGCAGCTTGTTGCTGCCGTCGCCTGGCCTGGCTTGATAATAAGTAGCCCTGCGGATGGGATTTTCTTCGATGGTATAATAGTACAGCGCGATAGACCGCCGGAAAGTTCCTTCCGGGCAGGTCATCGGCAACGGATGTCCGTGATAAGAGTCGGCGTCGGTATTGAAGATGACACAGCGGTTGAAGATCGGCGTTACACTCTCCTCACAGGCCTTCATATTTCTGTCCCACAGCTCCAGCTTGCCGCCCCAGTCTTCCTTCCAGTCCTCGTTCAGATAGACCAGCACATTGACGCGACGCTGCCAGTTGCGGTGATGGGGATGTACCGTAAAGTCGGCATGCATGTTCAGGAATCCGCCCCGGGTGGATTGGTGGATCCCGCCGCCTTCCAGCGCGTCGTCCTTTTGCAGGTTTGTGATGCCGGTAATAACGCTGAGCCATTCCAGGAAGGCCGGCGAATTGAGCTCGTTGATCGTTGTCTTGATGGTCTCGGGCAGAACGTCGATCTTGTTCAACCCCCTTTTATCTTCGTTGTAGTGTTTATAGTTGATCCAACCATCCGTCTCATTCAGCTTGTTGAATTCAGCAATGCATGCCATAAGCACCCCCGGGTCGAGGAAGTTCTCCAGGACAATATGCGGGTAAGGGCTAGCCGCCTGGTATTTTTTACTCAATTCAGGTAACTGGGCTGTCCATTTGCTGTAATCAAAGATTTGGGTGCTCGTGGTTGTCACTGCTTGGATTTTTTTAATTCGAAGGGGCAAAGGTAAGGAGTTTTGGCCTTTCCCCATCATTCTCAGTCCCGGCGTGACTCTAGCGTAAAACCGATTGTTGTGCCGACATCCGGCCTGCTCCGCACATGTACGGACTGTCCATGCGCTTCGATGATATGCTTGCAAATGGCCAGTCCCAGACCGGTGCCCCCCTTATCCCGGCTCCTGGCCGCGTCCGTTCGGTAGAACCGTTCGAATATCCTTAGCAGATGCTCTTCTTCGATACCGATGCCGTCGTCACTGATCTCGATCAGCACATTCTTTTCATCGATCTTATAAACGCTGGCAACAATGCTGCCGCCGGTCTTGCCGTACTTGGTGGCATTTTCCACCAGGTTGATGAGCACCATCCGGATCTTTTCCTTGTCCGCAAAAACCGTGATGGGCGATTCACAACCTTTTTTGATGGAAGTGCGGACATTTTTACTGTGCGTCTTGATAGACAGAGATTCGAAGACCTCCCGGATCAGGTCCTGCACGACGAAATTTTGCTTGTATAGTAGCTGCTCACCCCGCTCGAGAGTGGAGATCTCGTCCAGGTCATTCATCAGATTCACCAGCCGCTCCACATTCTTGGCTGTATTCTCCAGGAACTTTTTCCGGATCACGATATCTTCCATCGCACCGCCCAGCAGGGTATCGACATAGCCCTGGATGGCGAAGATCGGCGTCTTGAACTCATGGGCCAGGTTTTGCAGAAATTCTTTGCGATATGCCTCGTTCTTCTTCAGCAACTCGATCTCCTCATTCCGCTTCTCCCCCCATTTTTCCACATCTTCCCGTACCTCGTCGATGCTCTTCTGCGGCAGGATATATTTAAAATACACCTCCTCCTTTTTAGTCGCCTTGGTCTGGTGGATCAGCTTATAGATCAGCTTGATCTTGCGGTAAATAAATTTCTCCAGGGTGAAAAGGATCAGCCCGTAACTGCCGGAAAAAATGATCAGCAGTGAAGTAATACCGACGATCCCGTTGCCGGTCAGGATATAGATGCCGGCGGAAATAGGTAACGCCAGCAATACGGCCGTAAGGGTGGATAATTGTTTGGGAGATAGATTTTTAGTGGAAGGCATGAATGTTTAAATTACGAAAAATACCGGCGGCTTGTTTAATGCGAGCCGCTGCTTGTTCAACGGAAGCCGCCGCTTACAGGTTGAATTTATAGCCCACGCCCTTGACGGTGGTGATACAATCCAGCCCTAATTTCTGCCGGATCTTGCGGATATGGACGTCGATGGTGCGGTCCCCTACGATCACCTCATTGCCCCATACCTGGTTCAGGATCTCATTGCGCAGGAATACCCTGCCCGGCCTGGAGGCCAACAAATATAACAGTTCGAATTCCTTTTTAGCCAGCGTTACATCCTTACCATCCACCATGACCTCGAATTTGGAAGGGTCGATGCTCAGGTTTTCTACCGTCAGCACTTTATCCTCGGGCTCTTTATTTACCCGGCGGAAGAGAGCATTCACCCGGCTGATCAACACCTTCGGACTGATAGGCTTCGTGACATAATCATCCGCCCCCATTTCCAGCCCCCGGACATGCGATCCTTCATCGCTCAGCGCCGTAAGGAACAGGATCAGCGTCTCCTTGAAGGTAGGCTGCGACCTCAGAATTTCGCAGACCTCCACTCCATTTTTCTTAGGCATCATGATGTCCAGGATGATCAGATCCGGCCTCACAATTTTGGCCTTTCCGATCGCCTCGTCGCCATCCTTGGCGGTCAGCACCTCATAGCCTTCCTTCGTCAGGTTGTATTGAATGATCTCCAGGATATCCGGTTCATCGTCAGCGATCAATATCTTCTTGCCTTTAGATTCCATTAACAAAATTTACGCAAACCTACTGGAAATAAAGATTGGGGCGGGTTTTAGCCGGATCTGTTCACAATTTCTTAATATATAAATAACACAGCATTATTCCCTCCCCGGCCCCCAACCCCTCCGGTAATATTACATAAATTTACTTTTTGTCTTTGGTTTGGTCGTATTTTTGTTATTGAGGAATAATATCTTATGAGTCGAATTCTACGGTCAGTGTCAAAGCCTTTTTTAATGGTCCTGCTGCTGGGGTGTTCCCTGGCAGGGTGGGCGCAGGGGACTTCCTACCCCTATAAAGTCGCACAGGACCGCATGATCTGGCATGATAAGGTAGACCAGGCACAGCAGCGGCTGATCGATCTGAGTGGCGGTAAGAGCGATAGCATGGTCCGCCTGACGAAAGATGAGACGATCAACCTCCAGATCACCGATGCCTTCGGCCGCCAGGTCGATGACCTGCAACAGCAAATTGAATTCGACTCGACCCTCAATACCAATGGAAAAAAGCGCTATCTGCGAGGGCTGGAAAGCCTCCTGAACGGATTCGGCAAGGCTTATCAGGCCAAAGAGATCAATCCTACCCTCGGCCCCGACCTCGTACAAGCATTCATCGAGGCCATGCCACTGGATAAAAAAGGGCAAAGTATCCTTCCTGTCGTGGCGGCTCATCCCTATGCGGTGGGCAATATCCTCGTGGATTGCTTTCTCTACCCTTCGGAGAACCCGGGGGTCAAACCTTCCCGACTCCTCCTGACCAGGCAGTATTGTGAAATGCACCCGGCGCAAATTCTCAATTATTTAAGTCGCCATCCGGGGCTGCCTTTCGAAGACAGTCTTATCATTGTAGCAGGTCACTATGACATCGGCCAGCTATATAATTTCGCGGCCGCAGGCAATGAATTGGCCTGGCATATTCGTAATAGTAAAGACTCCCTCATTCATAC